>JADGNU010000126.1 GCA_017883305.1 Candidatus Aminicenantota bacterium
AGCTCGGCGAACTCGGTCATCCCGCCGACGAGGAGGTCGCTGTCGCCCGTCCCGACCATGTCGATGTTCATATAGAGGGCGGTCTTGTCGAGCGGGATGGCCGGATGTTCGGTGTAATAGCGCGACCCCTGGAGCCCGAGCTCCTCGCCGGCCCAGGAGCAGAAAATGACCGTTCGCGCCGGGTTGAAGTTCGCGGCGCGGAGAGCCCGGGCCGTCTCGAGGACGACCGCGGCCGACCCGGCGTTGTCGTCGGCGCCGGGGTAGATCCAGCCGTCGATGCCGACGCCGAGATGGTCGAGATGGCCGCCGATGACGAGAGCCTCGGTCTTGAGCTTGGGGTCGGTCCCCGGCATGATGCCGACGACGTTCGGGGCCGTCCGCTCGCCGGAAACGAAATGCGCTTCCATTTCGACTTCGGCGCCGAGATCGAGGGTCAATGATCTCTTGAGACGGAGCGTCTTGCTGACCAGGTCCCGCCAGCTCTTCTCGACGAGATAGAACGCGTCGCTGAGGAAATCCTGTCTGGCGCGCATGACGACAAAGCCATCGGGGCATTGACCCGGAGTGAGCAGGCCGGGACGCGACCGTCTCTGGCCGGGCTGGCGCGGTTCGCCGGGGGTCGAGAGGTCCATCTCGATGAGGCCGACGGCGCCTTTCTCGGCCGCGGTCCTGACCTTCTGGCCGAAGTTCCAGGCGTTCTTGGCATCCGTGCTGATGGATTCGGGGACGTCGGGCAGGACCAGGATGATCTTGCCCTTGACGTCGAGCGACGCGTAGTCGTTCCAGCCGTCCTTTTCCGAGACGATGCCGTAGCCGGCGAAGACAAGCCCGCCGCGGACGACGCCCGAGCCGGTGCCGCTGACAGGCGCGAAGTCGCGTCCGCGTCCGGCGTAATAAATGCGATGGGCCGGCGAGAGGATCTCGAGACGGATGGGCTGCTCGAAGTCCGTCCACGTCTTGAACGGGACTTCCTGGAAAAACGTGCCGTTGTCGCCTCCCGGCTTGAGCCCGGCCTTCTGCATTTCGGCGGCCACATATTCGGCGGCCCGGCGGTACTCCGGCGTGCCGGCCTTGCGTCCCTTGAAGTCGTCCGAGGCGAGGAAGGCGACGTGGGCGAACGCTTTCGCGCCGTCGGCCGTGGGCCGGACCGCGGCCGCCTTGGCCGCGCCCGAGGCCGATGTCGTGCCGGATGGAGAGAGCGTCAGATAGGCGGTCAGGGCGCCGAGCGAGACGAACAGGGCGAAAAGGGGAGCCGAGGGGCGGCGACCGGCGGTTCGCATCATGACGAGGTCCTTTGTTCGAGCTTGTTCAGGGCGTCGGCGGCGGCCTTGCCGAAGCCCTCGGAAACGGTCGGGTGGTTGTAGACCATGTCCCTGATGTCCTCGACGCGGGCGCCCATCTTGATGGCCAGGGCGGCGAAGTGGATGATCTCGGTCGCGTCCGGGCCGGCGACGTGAGCGCCGATGAGCTTGTGCGTCGCCCCGTCGAAGATGAGCTTGAAGAAGCCAGTGACGTGGGCGTCGAGGCAGGAGCGGACGAGGTCGTTGTAGCCGCACTCGCCGATAACGAGATCTCCGCCACCCGCGCGGGCCCACTCCTCGGTCACGCCGACCGAGCCGACCTCGGGATCCGTGTAGATGCCCCAAGGGGCGCAGCTGTAGTCCATTTTGACGTCCAGGCCCATGGCGTTCTCGGCCGCGACCCGGGCCTCGACCACGGCCATCGACGAGAGCATGAACCGGGCCAGAACATCGCCAGCGGCGTAGATCGCCGCGACCGGCGTTTGCATCCGGTCATCGACCTGGATCTCGCCCCGGGGGCCGGGTGTGATGCCGGCCGCGGCGAGGCCGAGCCCGTCTGTGTTCGGGAGGCGGCCGATGCCGACGATGATCCGGTCGCACTCGATCGTCTCGACGCCTTCGAGAACGGCACGGGCGGGGGCGCCGGTGGTCCGCTCGACGCGCTCGAGGCCGGTCTTGAGGACGAGCCGGATGCCGCGCTTCTTGAGCTCGCGGGTGATGAGGGCGGCCACATCGTGGTCCAGGCCGAGCAGGGCCCGCTCCGCCTTCTCGACGATGACGACCTCGGAGCCGAGCGATCTGAAGATAAAGGCCAGCTCGCAACCGATGACCCCGGCCCCGACGATGATGAGGCGCGCGGGGACGACGTCCATGGCCGTGAGCTCGTCGGCGGAGAGGACGACCTGGCCGTCGAAGGGCAGGCCGGGGAGAGCCATGGGTCGGGAGCCCGTAGCGATGATCGTCTTGGGAGCTTCGAGGAGGCGCATCGTTCCGTCCGGCAGCCGGACCTCGATCTCGCGGGGCGACTTGAACGAGCCCATGCCCGTCAGCGTGGCGATGGCGTTCTTGCGCAGGAGCGTCGTCAACACGCCGAGCTCGCACATCGTCGTCTTGTGGCGGCTGTCGAGGATCGTCTTGTAGTCGGCCCGGGCGTTCTCGACGACCGGGACGCCGTAGCGCTTGCCCTTCTTGAGGTTCTCGAGGAAGTGGGCGGCGTTGCCCAGGATCTTGCTGGGGAGTGTGCCCGTCCGGACGCAGCCGCCGCCGAGCTCGGCCTCGCGGTTGACGATCAGGACCCTGGCCCCGAGGCGGGTCGCGCGGAGGGCGGCCGAGATGCCGGCTTCGCCGCCGCCAATAACGATCAAGTCGTAGTCGCTCATGGAGTCTTCTTTGCCCTGGCCTTGGGGCGCCTCAGCCTGGCGACGACCTCCTCGAAGGACGGGGACGGCGGCGCCTCGACGGTGATGCGCTCGCCGGAGGGAAGGACGAACTCGAGCGAGAGGGCGTGCAGCATGAGGCGGGGGAAGCGTTCTTGTCGGGCGCGGTCGCCGTAGCGGAGGTCGCCAAGGATGGGGTGACCGATGTGATAGAGATGGACGCGGATCTGATGGTGCCGGCCGGTCGCCGGGCTGACGCGGACGAGGGTCGCGCCGTCGAGCCTTTCGGCGAGCTTCCACTCGGTCGAGGACGGTTTGCCGCGCTTGGGGTCGACGCCCATGCGGCCGGAGCCGAACTCGCGGAGCGGGGCGTTGATCTGACCGTGGTTGGACGAGGTGACGCCGTCGACGACGGCGAGGTAGGTTTTGCGGACCTCGCGGCGGTCGAACTCGCCGTTGAGGTGGCGGTGGGCCGCGGCGTTCTTGGCGAAGACGATGACGCCCGAGGCGCCGCGGTCGAGGCGATGGACGGGAAAGAGCTTGCCGGGGTAGTGAGGTTTGATGAGCTCGGGGAGGCCGCCGAGGCCGGCTTCGGCGAGCGATACGACTCCCTCGGGTTTATCCACGGCGATATAGTCGTCCGTCTCGAAAAGGACCCTGACGTCGGGCCCGGTCGTTGGCCCGGTCATTTTTTCTTGAAGGGCTTCCTTTCGAGTTTGGCCCGGGCTTGCTCGCGCTCTTCGGCGGTTTCGGGGAGGAGGTCGGGCATCGGCTCCATGGTCAGGATGGTCTCCAGGGCCTTGCGGGCGTCTTCGACCCGGTCGAGGGAGACGTAGGTGTCGGAGAGATAGAGAAGGTTGAGCCCGACGCGGGGCCCGTACTCGACGGCCTTCAGGAGATGTTCGAGCGATTTCTTCTCGCTGCCGCCGGCGATGCCGGGGACCTCGTGGAAGACGCGGCCGAGGATGCGGTCCGCGCCGCCGCGGTCGTAGGCAGGGTCGATCGCGAGAACGCGGCGCATCTCCTCCTTGATGGGCTTGACCAGGGATAGGCTCTTGAGGACGCCCTTGGCCTCGCCGTAAACGCCGTAGTTGACCCCAAGCCAGAAGTGGCCTTCGACCTTGTCGGGACCGATCTCGATGGCCTTCTTGGCGTACTCGATGCCTTGCTGGAAGATCAGCTTCTTGGCGTCGTTGCCGGGGGTGTGGTCGCCGATCCAGTACGAGAGCCGGGACATCCGCCAGTAGACGGAGAAGGCGTCTTCCTTCGCGCCCAGGGCTTCCTCGAGCGTGGCCAGGGCGGCCTTGGCCTTGGTGAGGTCGGCGCGCTCGGCGTAGAGCTGGTCGCTCTGCTGGATCAGGCTGCCGGGCGCGGCCGGGTCTTGAACGGAGGAGAGGGCGGGGAAAGCTGCCAGCGTCGCGGCTGAGAGGAGAGAGAAGAACAAGACGCCGATGAGGGCTTTCCTTGTCGATGTCATGGGGCTCACCTCGTTTCTGGGGAGTTATAGCATATTCGAAGGCGGGGACAAAGCGGCATGACTGGCGCCCGGCCCAGCTCCAAGAAGGGGTCAAACCTACCTTTCGTCATAAAGTAACGAAAGGTAGGTTTGACCCCTTCTTCTACAGCCAAACCGCCGGGGTGCGTCAAACGACGATCAAGGATTGTTGTCGGCGACCACGATCTCGTAGGCCTCGCGGATGAGGCCGTGGTGGAAAAGACCGAGGAACTTCATGAGCTGGTTCTGGAAGAAGCGGTTCTCCTCGGTGGCGACCATATCGGCCTCGGTCTCCCAGAGCGTGACGGGGATGCACTCGCCGATCTTGCGATCGACGAGGAAGTAGGCGCCGCGGTAGCCGGCCTGGCTGCGGCAGCCCGTGAGGACATCCTCGGCGAAAAGCCGGGCCGCTTCGTCGATCCGCTCGGCCTTGACCTGCATTCTCAGCATGCGCGCATGCATGGTAGTCCCCCTAACCTGAGTTGTTTTTCCCTGACGGTCCTATAGTAGGGCGACCTCCCCCCGGAGTCAAATAAGTAGGGGTCAAACCTACCTTTCGTTACTTCTAGGGATGCTCCTGAGATATTTCCCAGCACCGCTCCTCCGAGTCACTTCGGAGCGGCGCTGATGGTCGCTACTCGGAATCCGCTCCCCGCCGTAGGTTTGACCCCTTCTGGGGCCGACGCCGAGGCTGGAGATGTCCATTATGTGCTGGAAGAGGGCGCGCTCTTCTGGTTTGCCGCCGCGGCCCGAGGAGAAGGTCATCCAGCGGCCGTCAGCCGAGATCGAGGGGAAACCGTCGAAAGCCGGGTCGTAGGTGAGGCGGCGTTCCTCTCCGGTCTCGATGTTCCTCAGGTAGATCTCCCAATTGAGCCGGCCGCCTGGCTCCGCCAGGACTCGGACATAGGCGAAATGACGGCCGTCGGGGGCCGGGTAGGGCGCCCAGTGCGTCGCTTCGTCGCTCGTGATCTGCTTGCGGGCCGAGCCGTCGCGCTTGAGCGTGAAGATCTGCATGGGCATCATGCCCCGGCCCCTGCCCTGGTCCTGCCGCTTCCACGCCCGGGTGATGATCGTCTCGCCGCCGGGAAGGATCTGGGCCCCGCCCTCCTGCCAATCGTCGGTGAAGGTGATCTGAGTCTGGTTCGAGCCGTCGATGTCCATCGTCCAGAGGTCCATCTTTCCGTCAATCTGGCGTCCGAAGAGGATCCACTGGCCGTTCGGGGCGACAACGCACTCGGCGTCATAGACCTTGTTGTTCGTCAGCCTTTTGACGTCACCGCCGCGGGTGTCCGAGGAATAGATCTCGGCGCCTTGGGGGTAATCATTCGCATCGTGCCAATTGCCCTTGGGGAGATCCGGCCAGTCGCGGGTCGAGGTCCAGAGGACGTGCTTGCCGTCGGGGAAGAAATAGGAGCAGGCGTCCTCGCCTTTGTCGTTGATCCGCCGGATGTCCTGACCATCGAAGCTCGATATGTAGACGTGGTAGGCTGTGTCACTCGGGCCCTTGGCGTTCCCGATGAGATACTCTCCGTCGGGAGAGAAGTACCATTCGGCGGCCTCAGGCAGATTGGGAATACGGTGGCAAGGGAGCTCGACGCCGGGAGCCGTGGCGGCGGGCGAGACGGCGGGGCCCGCCTGAGGGAGCGAACTTGCCCTGGCCGAGATCACCGGCTGGGCCGCGAGAAACAAGATTGCCGCGACAGGAAGGATTAGATCAACCCGCGGGAATTGTTTGCTCATCTGATACCTTAGGTCCTTTTTGGATTTCGGCGTAGGTTAAGGCCAATCCCCCCTTCTTGATAGTCCCCGGGGGTGTCGAGGTCGCGGAGGATGTTGCCGTCGCCTGCGTCGACTTCGAGAATGTCGTCGGGGTGGGCGAGCATCAGACGGCGGAGGCCTTCGGCAGGGTCGATCGCCAGTATTTCGTCCCGGTATTTGAGGTCGACCAGGATGGGGTGGCCGCGGCGGCCCTGGAAAGTCGGAATGACGATGCCATTGCGCCCCGTCTCGTAGGCCGCGATGACGGCGTCAATGACGCGCGACGCGAGAAATGGCTGGTCGCCAAGAAGAACGATGGCGGCTTGCGCATCCGCGGGGAGGGCCCTCAGGCCGGCCTGGATCGAAGTGAGCATGCCGAGCGGATAATTCTCGTTGACGACGAAATCGACGCCGTGGGGCTCGAGCTCGCCGCGGATGGCCTCGCGGTCTGAGCCGAGAACGACGAGCGTCCGGCCGGCGCGCGAGGCCTGCGCCGTCCTCACGACGGCCCCCACCACCGTAGTGCCCCCGAAGGGGAGGAGGAGCTTCTGTGTCCCCATCCGCCGGGACTCGCCCGCCGCCAGAATGATCGCCCAGATCACGGCCGGACCGCCTCCGCCCGCTCGGACCTGACGCGCACGAGCTCGGCGGCGATGCTGACGGCGATCTCCTCGACCGTCCTCGACCCGATGTCGATGCCGATCGGGGCGTGGATCCCGGCCCACTGCGCGGCCGTCGCCCAGCCGCTCTCCAGGAACTCGCACTGCATGAGCTCGATCTTGCGCTTGGACCCGATCATGCCGATATACGCCGCCTTGCGCCCGATCGCCGCCCGCAACGCTTCGGCGTCCTTCTGGTGGCCGCGGGTGACGATGACGAAATAATTGTCCGGCGAATCCTCGATCTTCCCGATGGCCTGGTCGAATTCGTCCATGACGATCTCGTCCGCTTCGGGGACATTGGCCGCGTTCGCGAACTCGGCCCGGTCGTCGATGACCGTGACGCTGAAATCGAGCAGGCTGCCCAGCTGCGCAACGGCTTTCCCCACGTGCCCGGCCCCGGCGATGATGAGCCTCGGCAAGGGCAGGACCGGTTCGACGAGCCACATCCGGTCTTTTGTTCCGATGAGCCTCGGCCGCCCGGCCGCAAGCGCCTCTTCGAGGAGCCCCGGCGCCACGTCCCCGAAGACCGGATCGCCCGGCAGGATAGGGGCGCCGGCCGGAAGCCAGCCGCGCTCGACGGCGACGGTATCGCCGTGCCCGGGCACGATGCGGCTGACCAGGGTCCCCCGGCGTCTCTTCCGAAAGCCTTCGACCGCGCTTTCGAAGACGCCTCTCGCCGCGCCGACCCCCGGATCGACAAGGACCCGCGCCGTGCCGCCGCAGATCGCGCCCTCCATGTCCGAGGGATCGGCATCGAGCCGGACCGAAATGAGCCGGGGTTCCCGGTCAGCCAGGGCCTTCGCGGCGGCCGATCCGACGCGCGCCTCTAGAAGTCCACCTCCGACCGTCCCGGAGACGAGCCCCGCTCCCGAAAATAGCGCCGATGCTCCCACGACCTGCGGTGTTGAGCCTTCGGCCTCGACGATCGTAGCCAGCACCAAAGCCTCGTCCGATCGACGCCCCGAGGCCAGGGCTTCGAGGAGCTTGGGGAAGCTGTAGATCATGCGGCGATGGCCGTGAGCGCCTCTTTGAGCGCCGCGAACACGAGGTCGGTCTTGTAGCCGTTCTCCCGCAGGGGCGATGCGTCCGCCAGAGCGGCGTCGGCCGCCTGCCTGATGACCGCCTCGGTCACCGGCTTGCCCCTCAGCGCGTCCTCGGCCTTTTTCAGCCGCCACGGGACCGGCGCAACGCCGCCCATGACGATCGAAATCTCCGCAAGGGCGCCGCCCTTGACGACGCCCGCCACGGCCGCCGACACGAGGGCGAAGTCCCAGGTGCCCCGCTCCTCGAGTTTGACGTAGGCCGACCTCTGCCCGGCCTTCGGCGCCGGGACCCAGACGCTCTTCAAGAATTGGCCCCTGGCCAGCACGTTCTCGCGGGTCACGTCGACGTCCGGACCGGCGTAGAACGCTTCGAGCGGGATCGTCTTGTCGCCCTTGGCCGTCGCGATCGTCGCCGTCGCGCCCAGGCTGATCAACGCCGGCGCCAGGTCCGACGGGTAGACGATGAAACA
>JADGNU010000127.1 GCA_017883305.1 Candidatus Aminicenantota bacterium
CCCCCGACGACGACCACGGCCAGCGGCCTCTGGATCTCCGAGCCGGGGCCCTGGGCAAAGAGCAGCGGCACCAGGCTGAGGACGGTGATCGTCGCCGTCATCAGGACCGGACGCAGGCGGTTGAGACAGCCGCGGACGATCGCGTCGCTCGAGGGACATCCCGCTTCCTGGAGCTGGGTGATGTACGATAGCAGGACGATGCCGTTGAGGACGGCGATGCCGAACAGGGCGATGAATCCGACCGAAGCCGGCACGGACAGATAGAGCCCGGAGATGTAGAGGGCCAGGACGCCGCCGATCAAAGCGAAAGGCAGGTCGAGGATGACAAGGAACGAAAGCCGCAGGGAGCCGAACGTCAGGAAGAGGAGGAATAGGATCAGGCCGATCGTCGCGGGCAGGATGATCGCCAGCCGCTGCATAGCGCGTTGCTGGTTCTCGAACTGACCGCCCCAGGTCAGAAAATACCCGGGCGGGAGAGCGACCCCGCGGCCAATCGTCCGTCGGGCCTCGGCGACGAATCCCCCAAGGTCACGGCCGCTGATATTGCATTCGACCCCGATCCGGCGCTGGCCGGACTCGCGGCTGATCTGGCTAGGGCCCTCGAGCGTGGCGATGTCCGCCACCTGGCTGAGGGGCACGCGGGCCCCGCTGGGAGTCGGGACGAGGATGGCTCCGATCGTCTCGGCGGAGTTCCGCCGCGCCTCCGGATAACGGATCTGGAGGTCGAAGTACCTGTCCCCTTCATAGATCTGGGTCACCGTCTTGCCGCCGACGGCCGCTTCCACGACGGATTGGACGTCCTCGACGTTGAGGCCGAGGCGCGCGATACGGCCCCGGTCGGGCCGGACGGTGATATAGGGCTGCCCGGCCACGCGTTCGACGTTGATGTCGGCCGCCCCTTTGATCCGCCCGAGCTTCGAAACGATCTCGTCGGCCTTGGCCTTGAGGATGTCGAGGTCCTCGCCGAAGAGCTTGATGATGAGCTGGGCCCGCGTCCCGGCCACGAGCTCGTCGATGCGGCAGGCGATGGGCTGGCTGAAAGAAAAGGCCATCCCCGGGAAACCTTCCATGGCTTCGCGCATCCGGTCTGTCAGCTCCTCCCGGGTCCGGGCCGACGTCCACTCGCTCCTCGGCTTGAGCACGCCGACATAACCCGTCTTCTCGACGCCGCGGGCTTCGAGCGCGACCCCCGTCTGCCCCGTCTTGCCGATGATCGTCACGAGCTCGGGGAACTTCATGAGACGGGCCTCGACCTTGCGGGCCATCTCCAGGGATTCGGCCAGGGAGATCCCGGGCAGGAACTGGACGTCCGTGTCGAGCGCCCCCTCGTCCATGATGGGCATGAACTCCGTCCCGAGCCGGGGAATGAGAGCCGCCGTCCCGGCCAAAAGCACGACCGCGGCCGCGACGACGGCACCCTTGTGGCTGAGCCCCCATTGTAGGACCGGCAGATAGGCCTTCTTCGCCCCCTCGACGAGGAAGCTCTTCCGGTCCGGATGGGGCTTGAGCACAAGCTGGCAGAACGCCGGGATGGCCACGAGCGAGAGGATGAGCGACGCCGATAGGGCTATGACATAGGTGAAGGCCAGCGGGGCGAACATCTTTCCCTCGATCCCCTGCAGGGCAATGATGGGGATGAACGTCAGGGCGATGATGAGCTCGCCGAAGATGGAGGGCTTGCGGACCTCGAGGATGGCCCTGAGGACCGTCGGCAGCTTGTGGGCGTCCACCCCCTTCTCCGAGAGGTGCCGTTGGACGTTCTCAACCTGGATGATAGTCGCATCGATGATCATGCCGATCGAGATGGCCAACCCGCCGATCGACATGAGGTTGGCCGAAAGCCCGAACAAGCGCATCATGAGGAAGGTGAAGAGCATCGACAGCGGCAACGCCAGGACGACGATGAATGCGCCGCGGAGGCTGCGCAGGAACACGGCGAGGACGATGATGACAAGGATGGAGCCGATGAGCAAGGCCTCGGTGACCGTGTGGATGGCCCGGCTGATGATGTCCGACCGCTTGTAATAAGGCTCGATATGGAGGCCTAGCGGCAGGACGCCTGACGCATTGATCTCCGCGACCCGGCTCTCGATCGCCCGGACGACGTCGCGGCCGTTCGCGCCGCGGAGCATCATGGCCACACCTCCGACGACTTCGCCTTTTCCGTCCTTGACAGCGCCTCCTTGCCGGACGGCCTGGCCGGCCGTGACCTCGGCGACGTCCCTGATGAGGACGGGCGTCCCCTTCTCCGTCTTCAGCGCCACGGAGATGATGTCGTCGACCGTCTGAAGGAGGCCGATGCCCCGGACGAGATACTGCTGCTCGCCCCGCTCGAGGACGTTGCCGCCGACGTTGAGGTTGTTCCGGCGCAACGCCTCCCCGATGTCGTCGAGCGTCAGGTCATAGGCCAGAAGCCTTTCGGGATCGACTGTGACGTGGTACTGCTTGATGTACCCGCCGAAGGAATTGATCTCATTGACCCCCGGGATGGATTTGAACAACGGGGACAGGATCCAATCCTGGACGGTCCGGACCTGGGTGAGATACTCTGTCCAGTCCATCCCGGCCGGAGGCGTTCCGGCGAGCGTGTACTGATAGATCTCCCCCATGGCCGTGGAAACGGGTCCCATCGCGATCTCGGTGCCGGCGGGGACGCGCTCCCGGGCTTCGATGAGACGCTCGAGGACGAGTTGGCGGGCGAAATAGATGTCGACGCCGTCCTCAAAGACGACGGTAACGACCGATAGCCCCGCCTTGGAGACGGAGCGGACCTGGTCGAGACGGGGCAGTCCGCGCATGGCCGTTTCGACCGGAAAGGTCACGAACCGTTCAACCTCGGGCGGCGACATGCCCGGGGACGTGGACATCACTTCGACCTGGATGTTGGTCACGTCCGGAAAAGCGTCGATGGGGATGCGCAGGACGGACCAGACGCCGAGGCCGATGAGGATGACGACCCCGACGAGGACGAGGGCCCTTTTACGCAGGGAGCTTTCGATGACGCGGTCGACAAAGCCCATGCTAATCTCCGACCAGGGCGCCCTTGCGCAACTCGGACTTCAGGAGGAAGCTGCCCGACGTGACGACCGTCTCACCCTCGGCGAGGCCCTTGAGGATCTCGACGGCCCCGGCAAATCGTTCGCCAGTCTCAATGACGCGGCGGGCGAAGGTCCTCTCCCCGGTCTTGACGAAGACGATCGGCCGGCCTTCGTCGTCCTGAACGGACTCCTCGGGAACGACCAGGGCCCGGCGCTGCCCGCCGGCGGAGGTCGTCCCTTCAACATACATCCCTGCCTTCAGCCTTCCTCCGGCGCTAGAGACCTCGACCCGGCCTTCGACCGTCCGGGTCGCCGCGTCGACGACGTCGCCGACGAGGATGAGCCGGCCGCGGAACTCCTCTCCGGGATAGGCGTGCGCCCTCAGGATGACCTCGCTGCCCGCTTTGGCGGCGCCGAGGTCCTCCTCGACGATGTGGAGGCAGGCCCAAAGCGTCGACGGGTCGGCCAGGCGGAAGAGGCTCGTGCCGAGCTCGACGGCGTCGCCCGCGACGACCCCGCTCTCGAGGACGGTGCCGGTGAGCGGCGCCCGGACGGCGAGCAGCGGCATCGGCACGGCCTTGCCGTCGAGGGACTCGATCTCGGCGGCCTGAAGGCCCAGAAGCTCCAGGCGTTCCCGGGCCCCGGCGAGAACGTCCCGGGCCGGACCCTCCTCGGTCGCATCGCCGGCATGCCTCTTGGCCCTGGCGGCCGCTTGGATGTACTCCGCCTGCATGCTCAGGAAATCCGGGCTGTAGATCTCGGCCAGAAGCTGGCCCTGGCGGACGTGGTCGCCCTTGACCGCGAGGACGCGTTCGAGCCGGCCCGGCGTCCGGGCGGTGAGATTGACGAGGCGGCGGGAATTCCACTCGAGCTCGCCCGCGGCCGTGATCCGCCTGGCCACGAGACGCATCGTCGCGCTCTCCGTCTTGATGTCGGCCGCAGCGACGGCCTCGGGCTTCAGCGTCACGGACGCCGGGGCGGCGGCTTCGGGGGCAGCGGTCTCGACCGGGCGGCCGGCCTCGGCGGCGCTTTTGGCGCGGCAGCCTCCGACGAGGACAAGGGCCGGCAGGACGGCCCAGAGGATCTTACGGGCGATCGTTTTCATTCGGGTTCTCCATCAGTCCGCGGATTCGCCCGCGACCTCGAGGTCGGCCAGGGCGAGGTTATAAAGAAGCAGGGCGCGCAGGTGTTCGACCTGGGCCAGGATATAGGTCCGGTATAGGTCGAGCAGGCTGAAGGCTTCGGCCTTGCCGTAGCGAAAATAGTCGAGCTGGATGCCGAGCTCGTCGTCGAGCTCCCGGAGCAAGCTCTTCTCGTAAACAAGGACCTGTTCCTCCGCGGATTTCGCCGCGATGTAGGCGCTTTCGACGGCCGTCCGGACGCGCCGGTCGAGGGCCTCGGCGGCGAACCGGCTGGCCTCCGCTTCGGCCGAGGCCTCCTGGGCCAAACCCTTGGCCCGGCCCGGCCTGAGGAACGGCATGGTCAGCCCGAACGAGACGCCCCAGGCGTTGGGACGGACGCTCGGGAGAAGGAAGCCGGCCAGAAAATCCGGACGGCGGCTGAGCGCGGCCAGCTTGATCACCGACTCGGCCCCCTGGATCCTGAGCGCCGACAGCCTGAACGACGGCAGGGTGGCCCGGGCCCGCTCGACGAGCGCCCCGGCGTCCGCTTCGAGCGGAATGAACGGGAGCACCGTCAGCAGCACGACGGGTTCGTCGGGAGGCCGGCCCAAGAGCTCGTCGAGCCCCAGCTCGGCCGTGCGCTTTTCTTTAGCCTGCTCAAGGATCTGGTTCCTCAGCCGGGCTTTTTCGGCGCGGGCCCTGAGCACGTCGGCATAGGCGGCCGCGCCAGTCCGGTATTTCGCCTGCAGGTCCTCGAGCAGGGCGTCGAGCCGAGACGACGTGCGCTCGAGGGCCTCGACCGCGGCGCCCGCAAATGCGGCGTTCCAGTATGTTCTTTTCACCCTGGCCGTTAGAAGCAGCCGGACCCTGTCGAGCTCGACCGCCGCGATGTCCTCGCCCTGCCGGCCAATCTCGGCGCGCAGGGAGCGCTTGCCGGGATATTCGAAGGCCTGTTGGACGCCGAGATGGATCTCGACCTGATCGCCTTCCTTTTTGAGGCCGGGAATCGGTATGCCCTCGACGCTGGCGGCCGCCTGGGGCTCGGGGCGGGACTTGAGCTGGAGAGTCCGTCCGCGGGCGGCATCGATCCTGGTCCTGGCCGCGAGGACTTCCGGATTCCGGGCCAGGGCGGTCTCCACGGCCTGATCGAGGGTCAGACCGCCTTCCTGGGCGGAAAGAGCGGGGATGATGAGAAGCGCCGCGGCAACGGCGAGAACAAACGGTCTTTTGACCGGCATGGCAATCCTCCTTGTCGGGACTCGGGGCGGAACAGGGACGAGGCCTAGACGAGGAAGGATCTGGGAGGAGGGGTGATATCCGCGGCCATCATGACCAGGACACGGCCGGCCGCGGGAAGAGCCACAAGGACGGACGCGAGGGCGCCGGTCGAAAGGGTGTCGACCGCCTCCGGACAGCTGAGGGACGACCAGAAGCAGAGGCAGACCGCTGCTCCGGCATGATGGGGATGGACATGGCCGAACCCGCCGCTTCGGGAGGGGCAGTGGACGGGACAATGGTCCTCGGCGTAATAAAAATGGAACAGGCAGGCGGCAAACATGACAACAAACGCAAGGACCGCAACCTTTTTCATATCTTAGCGATTATCCCACGGCGGCCAAGCGGCGTCAACTCAGGCGGATCTTCAAAATGAGGCGGTCTGCGCTTAAATCCCGTTGCCCTTTCACACCTCCTCTCCGGGACTCCGTCCTCGCGCCCGCCTGCCTCGCCATGATGTGCTAACATGGAATTGGCGCGACTAAATAGGAGAAAGGACGGTGCGACCATGAGGCGACGCCATTTCGTCAGGCTGGCCCTGGCGGGAGCGGCCTCCCTGCCCTTCTCGGGCTGCCAGACGGCGACTTCTCCGGGCGAACCGACCGACACCCGGAATCCCCTGTTCCGGGTCGCGGGCATCCCCCAGAACGCCTTCACGACCGGAGACCGGCACGCCGGGATCGACACGCTGCTCGATCTCATGGGCGGCAAGGGGCTCAAGTTCTATCGCACCTCCGTCCCCGGCCCCGAGAACGGATCGAACGGCCTCATCGCCGCCGGCGATGTCGTCCTGATCAAGGTCAACGCCCAGTGGAAGTACCGCGGCTGCACAAACACGGACCTCGTCAGGGGCCTCGTCCAGCGCATCCTCGAACACCCGGAGGGATTCCATGGCGAGGTCGTCATCGTCGAGAACGGCCAAGGCCGGGGCAGCTTGGCCTGCGATACCTCGAGCTCGTACGGGGACAGCGCCGTGCACGCCAACGCCGAGGACGAAAGCCACTCGTTCCTGTGGCTCGTCGACAGCCATTTCCGCGACCCGCGCGTCTCCGCGTTTCTCCTCGACCCGGTCCGGGGGACCTTCATCGGGGCCGGCGAGCATGCGGCTGACGGCTACCGGGTCTTCGAGAACGTCTCGTACCCCTGCTTCACCACGGCCGGCGGCCGCCGCGTCGAGCTCCGGGAAGGGATCTGGAACGGGACGGCCCACGACGCCAACCTCAAGCTCATCAACGTTCCCGTTCTCAAGCACCACGACACGGGCGGCTCGGAGTTCACCGGGGCCCTCAAGCTCATGTACGGCCTGGTCTCGATGTCGGACGGCCAATCGAGCTTCCGCCACTACGGCGGGCTCGGCGAGACCTGCGGCAAGATGATGGTCTCCGTCCACACGCCCGTCCTCAACATCATGGACGCCATTTGGGTGTCCCACGCGGCGATCACCGGATATCCGGCTTCGGCCACGCATCGCTCCGACACGATCGTCGCCAGCCAGGACCCCGTCGCGCTCGATTACTGGGCCGCGAAGAACGTCCTCTATCCGATCGACAACAACGAACGGCACCGTCCCGATTTCGCCGGCATCGACGCCTGGCTGACGGCGGCGCGGGACGTGATCGCCGGCCGGGGAGGATTCGCCCAGGAAAGCCGGGGCATCCTCGTCCGGACGCCGACGAAGACCGAAGCGGAGATGGTCCTTTACGAAACCGCCGCCGGTTCCTGACCCGCGCTTTATATCCCGCCGGACTTTTGTTAGAATCACAAATTCGGAAGTCCCACGGAACATCAGAGCGGGGAGATCGACGCATGAAGGCCCTGGTCACGGGCGCGAGCGGCTTCATCGGACGCCGGTTGGCGTCGACGCTCACCCGGCGCGGCCATGAGGTCGCCTGTCTCGTCCGCCGGACGAGCCGGACCGACTGCCTGGAAGGGCTCCCGGTCAAGCTCGTGGTCGGAGATCTCCGGGATCCCGCCTCGCTCGATGCGGCCGTCGCAGGCCGGGACTGGGTCTTTCATCTGGCCGGGGTCGTCCAGGCGGCCCGCGAGTCGGCTTTCGAAGCGGCCAACGTCGAAGGCACGCGCCATCTCGTCGAGGCTTGCCTCCGCAGGGCGCCGGGCCTCGAGCGCTTCGTCCTCGTCTCCAGCATCGCCGCCGCGGGACCGAGCACGGCCGACCGGCCGGGGACCGAGGAGGACGAGCCCCGGCCCGTCACCGCCTACGGCCGCAGCAAGCTGGCGGCCGAGGGCATCGTCCTCGAGGCCGCCCGCCGTCTGCCGGCGACGATCATCAGGCCCCCGAACGTCCTCGGGCCCGGTTCGAAGGAGCTCGAACGGGCCATCGGCCTCGTTCGAAGGCGGATCGTTCCCGCCATCGGGGACAGCCGGCCGCGGACGAGTCTCGTTGACGTCGACGACCTCATCGAAGCCTTGCTCCTGGCCGCCTCGAGCGTCCGGAGTGCCGGGCGGACCTACTACGTCACAGACGGCCGCGCCTACGCCTGGCCGGAGATCATGGCCGCCCTGACCGAAGAGCTCGGTGCAGGGCGGGCCAGCGTCCGCGTCCCCCACGGGGCCCAGGTCCTGGCCGCGTGGCTCGCAGAGGGGGCCGCCCTGTTGACCGGGAAGCCCCCTGCGCT
>JADGNU010000128.1 GCA_017883305.1 Candidatus Aminicenantota bacterium
GTTCGAAGAGAAGGACTTCCTGCGCTTCCTCCTGACCACGGGCGAGACCGACCTCATCGCCTTGACCCGCGTCGAAGAATACGCCCAGAAGTCGTCCGGATCCTCTCTCCGCGCCCTCGTCGAGACCTCGCTCTTCACGCCGGAACGGCTCTGGTCGCTTCTGCGATCCTACGCGCGTGACGAAGCCCTGTCGCTTCTGGATGGCGCCGGGGCCGAGCGCGAATTCCACACGCGGAGCGGTCCGCCGGCCCGGACCTATATCGACGCGATCGACGTCCCGGGGCTCATTCTCGAAGGCGCCCGGAAGATGGATGACGAGATGGCGCTCGACCGGGTCCTCCCGGCCCGCGGCGAGGTCCTCCGGCGCCTGCCGGCCTTCTCGGCAGACGCTTTCGCCCTGTCTCTCACCGAAAAGTATGTCCTCGGGCTCCTCGATCCCCCGAAGACCCTGGAGGAGATCTCGGCGGCGAGCGACGCCGGCGAGGCCGAAACGCGCCGCTCCCTCTTCGCCTTGATGCTCCTCGGCCTGGCCGGAACGGCGGGCCCGAAGCCGAAGACGGCCAAGCTGGCCGGCGACATGTCGCTCGCGGGCATGGACCGGATCCTGGGCCTGTTCAACGCCAAGTGCGCCTTTGTCTTCAAGTATATCTCGAAGGAGATCGGGCCGGTCGCTTTCAGCATGGTCGGCAAGGCCCTGGACGAGGTGCGAACCCGCCTGGACCCGGCCTTCCAGGCCGCCGAGCTCAAACCTGACGGCCGCCTCGAACTCAAGTCCCTGCTCCGGGTCAACGCGAACATCGTCGGCGACGACTGCCGGAAGTCCATGCTCCGGAGCATGGACGAGATCCTGGCCGCCGAGGTCCTGGTCGTCAAGCGGACGCTCGGCCCAGAGCACGAATCCGCCCTCGTCAGAAGCTTGGAGAAGCTCGGGGAAACCCCGTGAAGCGGCGTCAGCTCTTCGCCCTCCTCGTCTTCGTTTCGCTTCTCGCGATCTGGATCCTCATCGAAATTGGAACCTGAAGCCCCCGTTCTCGTCATCGTCCTCGGACCGACGGCCGTCGGCAAGAGCCGCGTCGCCGTCGATCTGGCCCTGCGCTTCGGCGGAGAGGTTATCAGCGGCGACTCCATCCAGGTCTATCGCGGCTTCGACATCGGCACCGACAAGACGGGGCCCGAAGCCCGGAGGGGCGTCCCGCATCACCTCATCGACATCGTCGGGCCCGAGATCCAGTACACGGCCGCGGACTTCGTCCGGGACGCGCTCGACGCCGCCCGCGGGATCGCCTCGCGGGGACGGCTCCCGATCGTGGCCGGCGGCACCGGGCTTTACATCAAGGCCCTCGTCGACGGACTGTTCCCCGGCCCCGGCCGCGATCCGGCCGTGCGGGCGGCCCTCGAGGCCGAGGCGGCAGAAAAAGGTCTCGACACCCTCTTTCGCCGGCTCGAGGCCATCGACCCGGATTACGCCAAGAAGGTCCGCAGCCGGGACCGTGTCCGCATCGTCCGCGCCCTCGAGGTCCACATCACGACGGGTCGGCCCATCTCCGAACACTTCCGCGAGACCCGGTCGCCGGTCATAGGCCGCACGGTCGTCCTCCTCGGCCTCAAGCTCGAGCGGGAGACGCTCTGCCGCCGCATCGATGAACGGGTCGAACGGATGTTCGCCCGCAGCCTGGTCGACGAAGTCCGGGGTCTCCTGGAGCGAGGCGTGCCGGAGACGGCCCCGCCTTTCAAGGCGCTCGGCTACAGTCACGTTCTAAGGCATATCAGGGGTGAAATCGGCCTGGAGGAGGCTGTGGCCCTGACCCAAACCGATACGCGCCAATATGCCAAACGGCAGATGACCTGGTTCCGAAAGATGACCGGCGTCGTCTGGTTCTCCCCTGACGACGGCCCCGCCCTTGAGCAATGCCTCCAAATGCGATTACAATAGGGCCCCGGGATCCCATGGAACGCGCAATACTCGTCAACGTGGCCACGACCAGGACCGAAAAGGCGGAGGCCGAGGAGTCCATGGCCGAGCTCGCCGGCCTGGCCGCGGCGGCCGGGGCCGAGGTCGTCGGGAAGATCTTCCAGGTCCGGCCGCGTCTCAACCCCCGCTGGCTCGTCGGCAAGGGGAAGATCGCCGAGATCGCCCACGAGGCCCAGGAGTCTTCGGCCGACCTGGTCGTCTTCGACCACAACCTCAATGCCGCCCAGCAGAGGAACGTCGAGGACGAGGTCAAGGTCAAGGCCATCGACCGGACCCAGCTCATCCTCGACATCTTCGCCCAGCGGGCCCGGACGAACGAGGGCAAGCTCCAGGTCGAGCTGGCCCAGCTGAGCTATCGCCTGCCCCGCCTCCGCAGCAAAGGCCTCAGCCTGACCCAGCAGGGCGCCGGGATCGGCACGCGGGGCCCGGGCGAAAAGAAGCTCGAGGTCGACCGCCGGCGGATCACCGATCGCATCACCAAGATCAAGAAGGATATCGACGCCCTGGAGAAACGGCGCTCGAGCCAGCGCGAGAGCCGCGGCAAGAGCCCCGTGCCCACGGTTTCCCTCGTCGGCTACACGAGTGCCGGCAAGTCGACCTTGTTCAATATGCTAGCCAAGGAACAGCGCTACACGTCGTCGAACCTGTTTTCGACGCTCGACCCGCTGCTGCGGCGCGTCTCCTTCCCGGACGGCGCGTACTTTTTCCTCACCGACACGGTCGGCTTCATCAAGCGGCTGCCGGTCGAGCTGGTCACGTCCTTCCGGGCGACGCTCGAAGAGGTCGGCGAGGCCGACTGCATCTGTCACGTCGTCGACGTGGCCTCGGCGTCCTCCGAACGGCAACTTGGCGCCGTCGAATCCATCTTGGCCGACATCGGCATCGCCGACATTCCGGTGGTCAAGGTCCTCAACAAGATAGATCTCCTTCCCGACGAGGAGCGTGGATTGCTGCTGCAGAGGAACGCCGACCCCCAGGTCCGGACGATCGCCATCTCCGCCAAAACGGGGGAAGGCCTCCCCGACCTGCTGAGAAGGTTGCGCCAGGTCCTCTTCGCGGCCTACAAGACCTATTATATCCGGGTCCCCCGGGAAGCCCGCGAGATCACGGACTCGCTTCCCCGCCGGTCGCTCGTCCTGAGAAGGCGCGAGAGCGAGGGCTTCGTCGAATTCAAGGTCATGGCCGAGCCGGCGGGGATCGTCAACTTCCTGCCCTATCTCGAGCAAGGAGCTGAGCCATGGTGAAACGGATCGCCGTCGTCGGTCTGGCGCTTCTGGGGGTCTGGTCCTGCGCCACCCTCCCGCCGGCGCCGCCGGCGTTCTTCGTCCAGGACCTGCCGGCCGAGGCCACGACCCGGCTGCGGCTGGACGACCGGATCGCCGCCGAGGACGCCTGGGATGCGCTCAAGTCCGGGCGGCCCGAGCTGGCCCGAAAATACCTGATGAAGCTCGGCACGGCCAGCCCCATCCGCGAGGCGGGCCTGGCCTACGTGGACCTCTTCAACGCCGACCTCGCGGCCGCGGAGGCGAGGTTCAGGTCCTCGATCGCGTCCTCGCCCGGCATGGTCCCGTCGCACGTCGGCCTGGCCCAGATCTACGAATCCCGCCGGGAGAGGGACAAGGTCTTCGACGAATACCGGGAGATTCTCAGGCTCGACCCGGCCAATCGCTGGGCGGCGCCGCGCTTCGAAGCCCTCCGGGGCGAGCTCGTCAAGGATTCCGCGGCCGCGGCCCGGACCGCGCTCGCCGCGGGCAACCGCGAGACGGCCAAGCGGGAATTCCTCAAGGTCCTGACCTACGACGCCGATTCGATGGACGCCCACCTCGAGCTGGCGCGCATCTACCGGCAGGAGAAGAACAAAACCGAGGCGCTCCTCCACTTCAAGGCGGCCATGGAATCGGGAACGCAAGACCAGGCCGTCCTGCGGGAATATGCCGAATTCCTGGCCGAGTCCGGAGAGCTCGGACAGAGCCTCGACGTGCTCGAAAAACTGGCCGCTGAGGCGCCGAAGGACCCCTCCGTCGGCAAGCGGGTCGAGGAGCTCCGGGCCAAGTTGGGCGTCTACGAGATCCCCAGCCAATACGACGCCATCCCGGCCCTGGAGGCCATCGCCCGCGAGGACCTCGCCGCCTTGATCGGCGTCAGGTTCGAGAAGGACCTCGCCGCGACGGGTGGGCGGACCGAGATCCTGGTCGACATCGCGACGTCGTGGGCCCAACGGTACATCGTTCCGGTCGCCTCCCTGGGGATCGTCCGGGCCTCCGTGAACCACACCTTCCAGCCGCGGCGGATCATCAACCGGGCCGAGCTGGCCGACGCGGCGATCCGGCTCATCGTCGCGCTGCAGGATCGGGGGGCCCGGTTCGTCCCTCTGGTCGAGGAGCGCCGCATCCAGATCGCCGACGTGGCCTCGGACAATCCCTACTATCCCTCGATCACCAAGGTCCTCGCTTTCCAGGTCATGACACTGACGCCGGACCGGAAGTTCGAGCCCGAAAGGACCGTCTCCGGCGAAGAGGCGATCCGGGTTCTCGACATCATCGAACGGCTGGCAAAATAGGGGCGCGGCCATGGACGACCTAAACGGATCCGGGGATCTCGTCGAAGCGCCGGCCGGGCGGGAGCGCCGGTCCGAGCTCTTAACCCTGCCCAACATGTTGTCTCTCTCGAGGATCCTGCTGACGCCCGTCTTCGTCGTCCTGATGGTCCAAAAGAAGCCCTGGGCGGCCTTCATCGTCTTTCTGGCCGCCGGATCGACCGATGCCCTCGACGGTCTCGCCGCCCGCTGGCTCCAACTCAAGTCGACCCTGGGATTGTGGCTCGACCCGATCGGCGACAAGGTCTTGCTCACGTCGGCGTTCGTCGTCCTGACCCTGCCGGCGATCGCCCAGCCCAACACGCTGCCCCTATGGCTGACGGCCCTCTGCGTCGGCCGCGATGTCACGATCGCGCTCGGGGCCCTGATCATCATCGCTCTCCGGGGGAAGCGGACCTTCAAGCCCGTTCTCGTCGGAAAGGCCAGCACGATCTGCCAGGTTTTCATGATGTATTACGTCCTCTACTTGAACGCAGTCGGCAAGTCTCCCCAGAGCTTGGGCTGGCTCTACGTGCTGACGGCCCTGCTCACGGCTGGCGCCTTCGTCCAGTACGCCTTCATCGGCGTCCGCATGCTTCGGCAGGGCCGGGCTGCCCAGATGGATTGACGTCCGGGCGGCTTTGCTTTTTCGGGCCTCCGTGCTAAGATTTCGCTAATGTCCGCACAGAGGAGCACCCGCATGAACGCCAACGGAACTTTCGATAAGCTGGCCACCCGGATCGAGCAGTACCGCGACGAGATGGTCGATCTCCAGATGAAGCTCTGCGCCATCCCGGCGATCGCGCCCTCGAGCGGCGGGGAAGGCGAAGCCAAGAAAGCCGAGTTCCTGGTCGAATGGCTCAAGGCCAACGGGTTCGTCGACATCTCCGTCGTCAAAGCGCCCGATCTCGACGCGCCGGCGTGCTACCGCCCCAACATCCTCGCCTATTACCGGGGCAAGAGCCACGCCAGGACGGTCTGGGTCATGACCCACATGGACGTCGTCCCGCCCGGCGAGGTGTCCCTCTGGCGGGGCGATCCCTTCAAGGCCTGGGTCGAGAAGGGCCGCGTCTACGGCCGCGGCGTCGAGGACAATCAGCAGGACATGGTCGCCTCGCTCTTCGCGGTCAAGGCCCTGCGGGCCGAGGGCATCGTCCCGGCCTACGACATCGGCATCGCCCTCGTCGCCGACGAGGAGACGGGCAGCGTCAAAGGCATCGAGCATGTCATCCAGAAGCACAAGTGCTTCCGCAAGCAGGACCTGATCATCGTCCCCGACGCCGGCGACGAGCACGGGACCATGATCGAGGTGGCCGAGAAGACCCTCCTCTGGCTCAAGTTCAAGACGCTCGGCAAGCAGGCCCACGGCTCGACGCCGGAGAAAGGCATCAACAGCTTCAAGGCGGCCAGCTTCTTCATCACCGCTCTGAACGATCTCTACAAGATCTACCCTGGGCGGGACCGGCTCTTCGATCCGCCCATCTCCACCTTCGAGCCGACGAAGAAAGAGGCCAACGTCCCCAACGTCAACACCATCCCCGGCGAGGACGTCTTCTACATGGACATGAGGATCCTGCCGAAGGTCAAGGCCCAGGAAGTGCAAAGCACTATCCGGAAGATCGCGGCGCGGATCGAGAAGAAGTTCAAGGTCAAGATCCATATGGAGATCCAGCAGAAGGCGCCGGCCGCGCCTCCGACCCAGCCCCAGGCCCCCGTCGTCCTAGCCCTCAAGAAGGCCGTCCAGGCCGTCTACAAGAAGGACGCCAAGGCCATGGGCATCGGCGGCGGGACCGTGGCCGCCGTGTTCCGGAGGGCCGGATTCTCCGCGGCCTGCTGGTCCAAGCTCGACGAGACCGCCCACCAGCCGAATGAGTATTGCATCATCGACAATATGGTCGGCGACGCCAAGGTCTTCGGCCACATCTTCCTGCAGGAATAGGGCTCAGACGGGACGGCGCATGCCGGCCAGCTCCGAGGGCGGCTGCGGATAGATCCTCTGCACCCGCTGGGCGATGCGCACCGTGTTGAGGTGGATGTCGACGGTATCCTTGATCTCCAGAGAGTAGCCCCCGGCCAGGACGACGGCGACGGGGATCGCCAGGCTCCGCGCGCTCTCGATGACGAGCTTGTCCCTCTCCTTCAAACCCGCTTTGGTCAAGGACAGACCTCCGAGCTGGTCCTTCTCGTAGGGATCGGCGCCGGCCAGGTAGAGGACGAGGTTCGGCCGGAACTCCTGGTAGACTTTGGGGATATGCGCCCGCAGCTCGGCCAGATACTTGTCGTCTCCGTCGCCGGCCCAAAGGCCGATGTCGACTGTGCTCCGGGGCTTCTCCGTGGGGTAGATGTCCATCTGGTGGATGGACAGGGTGAAGATCTCCGGACGGCCGGCCAGCGCGGCGGCCGTTCCGTTGCCCTGGTGGAGATCGCAATCGACGATCATGACCCGGTCGGCGAGCTTGTCCACGACGGCCTTGCAGGCCGCGATGGCGACGTCGTTGAGAAGGCAGAAGCCCTCGCCATGGTCGGGGAAGGCGTGGTGGAAGCCGCCGCCGATGTGGATGGCCAGGCCCGATTCGACGGCCTTGCGGGCGGCGAGGATCGTGCCGCCGACCGAGAGCAGGGCGAAGCGGACGAATTCGGGGGAATAGCGGACCTCGAGGGCCTTGAGTTCCGCGACGCTCAATCCGCCCGTCTTGACGCGCTTGAGGTAGCGCGCGGTATGGACGAGAAGGACGTCCTCGTCCGGCGCCAGGCGGGGGCGGAGGAAATTCTCTTTTTTCGCGCCCATGGCCAGGAGGTTCTCGTAGACGAGGCGGTATTTCTGGAGGGGGAAGACGTGCTTGCCGGTCTCGACCATCCAGTACTCGTTGCTGTAGATGAGCTGGAATGGGAAGCGCTTGCCGACAAGCACCTTGAACAGGTCGAGAAGGTCGCCCATGGGGGCTTCAACATATCAAAAAACAGGCTCGGAAAAAAGGTGCTTCTCCCGATGCCGGGAAGTCCCCCTCTCCGGCTTGGCTCGGGATATGCCTCTAGCTCCCCGGCCCCCCGGCGGCGGGGAGCGGACTCTGGGGAGCGGACCGGCAGAAGGACGGCGGAGATACACAGAGCCGCACTTCTGCGAAATATCCGAGAAGGGCTCTCCCTTTATTTTTTCCCAGCACCGCCCCTCCGGGTCGCTCCGGGGCGGCGCTGATGGTCGCTACGAAGACTTCGCTCCCTGCCGGTCCCCCCTCCACGGACGGGGATCTTCGAGGCAACATCCCTCGCCGCCTCGAGTGGGGGTCCCGGAGATGGGAGAAGAACCTGAAAAAAGAGCTCCCCGTTCGGATCAGTGCTTGCGGGGCGCCTTCTTGGCTGCTTTCTTTGCGCTCTTTTTTGCCGCGGGCTTGGGCGCGTTCAAGATGGCCGCCCGGGTCGCCGCCGAGATGGGCATCCCTTACGAAAAGGTCCGGGAGCGGGTCGAATCGCTCCACGAGTTCAATCCCATGCTCGGCTTCCGCGGCTGCCGCCT
>JADGNU010000129.1 GCA_017883305.1 Candidatus Aminicenantota bacterium
GAGCTCAAGCTCCAAGCGCTCGGGGTGGACGATGCGGATGTCGCGGTTCTGTGGCGTCATGGGCGGACCTCTTTCCGGAGATCCCGATTATATCAGCACTGCGGGAACGTCACCAAGCCGCTTGATTATTTTCTCCGGATTCCGGAAGATAGGGGCCTCGAATGACCACATCCTAGCGATCCCGGAGGTCCCGCCAATGATGAACGCCGCGACCGACCCGCCCCTCGGCTTCTTCCATCCGACCAGGCCCATCTATCGCTTCATCAACTTGCTCTTCATCGCGTCCCTGACATTCGGCAGCTACTTCGCCTACGACATCATCGGGGCCATCGCCCCCTCGCTCATCAAGGGGCTCAACGCGAGCCGGGCCACGGTCGGGGCGTTCAACACGATGTACAGCATCGCTGCGATCCTGGTGCTCCTCTTCGCCGGCGTTCTGATTGACCGGCTGGGGACCCGCAAGGCCAGCATCATCTTCTCGGTCCTCGTCTTCGCCGGTGCGGCTATCGTCTGGCAGGCCAAGTCCATCCCCCTGATGTTCCTCGGAAGGTTCATCTTCGGGGCCGGCTCCGAGCCTCTGGTCGTCGCCCAGAGCGCCATGCTGGCCCGCTGGTTCAAGAACAAGGAGCTCGCGCTATCGTTCGGCGTCGCTCTGACCGTGAGCCGGCTTGGTTCCCTCTTTGCCCTCAACAACGGAGAGCTCATCACGAAGTATTTCGGCAGCTACCGCAATGCCCTGCTGGCGGCGGTCGGAGCATGCGCCCTGTCCCTCCTCGGGAACCTCTGCTACATCGTCATGGACAAGCGCGGCGAGAAGGCCCTCAACCTCCGGGACGAGAGCGCCGGCGACAAGATCGTCTTCAAGGACGTCAAGGAGTTCAAGCCGACGTTCTGGTACGTGACCTTTCTCTGCCTGACCTTTTACGCGGCCGTATTCCCGTTCCAGAGTCTGTCGACGGATTTCTTCCACACGAAGTGGGGCATCGCCCTGAGCGCCCCGTCTTCGGGCAGCTTTCTGGCCCAGGTCTTCAACAACTTCCTCCACATCACCAGCACGGCCGGCGGCATCACCAGCATCATCATCTTCGCCTCGATGATCCTGGCCCCATTCGCCGGGCGGCTCGTCGACCGGGTCGGGAAGAGAACGACTTTCATGGTCGCCGGCGCCTTGCTCCTCATCCCCTGCCATCTGGCCATGGGCTTGACCAGGATCTACCCCGTCTACCCGATGATCCTGCTCGGCTTCTCCTTCGTCCTCGTCCCGGCGGCCCTGTGGCCGTCGGTGCCGCTCATCGTCAAGTCGAATCGCGTCGGGACGGCCTTCGGGCTGATGACGGCCATCCAGAATATCGGCCTTGGTCTTTTCCCTCTGCTGAACGGGTTGCTGCGCGACAAGACCGGGTCTTATGTCGCCAGCGAGGTCATGTTCGCCAGCCTGGGCATCGTCGGCTTCATTTTCGCCATGCTCCTCAAGCGGGCCGACCGCCGCGAAGGGCACGTGCTGGATGCGGGGCCGAAGCCATGAAGAGATTCGGGCAGCTCATCGGGGTCAAGCCGGAGAAGTTCGAGGAGTACAAGGCCTATCACGCCAGAGTCTGGCCCGAGGTGCTGGAGACGATCCGCCGGTGCAACATCCGGAACTATTCCATCTTCCATTGGCAGGGCCGGCTCTTCGCCTATTTCGAATATCACGGCGCCGATTATGCCGCCGACATGGCCCGGATGGCCGCCGACCCGAAGACGCAGGAATGGTGGAAGATCATGATGCCCCTGCAGGACCCGGTCCCGGGCCGGCCCGAAGGCGAGTGGTGGGCCCCGATGGAAGAGGTCTTCCACACGGATTGAAAGAAGAGGGCTGCCGTGGAGCGTTCCGCCAATTGCCTCGCCAAGCTCGATCGGATGGACCGGACCCTCCACCACCGGGAGGCGGACCGCGTCCCAGTCAGCGATTTCTTCTGGGGGAGCTTCCTCGAGCGCTGGCGGAAAGAGCTGGGCCTCGCCCCGGGCACGGACATCTATAAATACTACGACCTCGACTGGACCGTCACCACACCCAACATGGATCCCCATATCAGGTCCTTCGAGACGCTCGAGGAGACGCAGGATCAGGTGACCGTCCGGACGGGGTTCGAGGCCGTGATCCGGAAGAACTTCGCCGACCCGATGCCGGCATTTCTCGCCTTCGATACGGACACGATCGAGAAGATGAAGGCCTTCCGGTTCGACGATCCCCGCGACGACCGCCGCTACTTCGGCGCCGGCGACAACCAGATCGCCGGGGTGGGCGACGGCTTCGCCCGCAATTCTCCGCCGTGGGTCGAAACGGTCCGGTCGCTTCACCCGGACATCCCCGTCTACGGCAGCGTCTGCGAGGCCCAGGAGATGCTCTGGCGCATCATCGGGCTCGAGAAGGTCATGCTCTGGATCGGGCTCTACCCCGACGAGGTCGGCCGCTTCGTCGAGAGGCTCGGCGAGTTCGTGCTGGGGCTGGCCCGGGCCCAGATCCGGGCCGCTGAGGGCCTGCTCGATGGAATGGTCATCTGGGGGGACGTCGCCTACCGCAAGAGCCTGTTCTACTCACCGGACTATTGGCGGAAGCATTTCAAGCCCGTCGTGAAGGCCCTCGTCGAAGAGTGCCATGCCCGCGACCTGCCGGTGATCTATCACGGCTGCGGCAACATCCGGCAGATCTTCGCCGATTTCGTCGAGATCGGCGTCGACGCCTACAACCCTCTCGAGGCCAAGGCCGGACTGGACGTCGTGGACCTGCGGCGGCAGTATGGCCACGGGATCGCCTTCTGCGGCAACATGGATGTCCTGACCTGGGCCCAAGGGACCGAGGAAGAGCTCCGGCGCGTCGTCCTGACCAAGCTGAACGCGGCCAAGGGTGGCGGCTTCATCTTCCAATCCGATCATTCGGTGCCCGGCAATATCTCCGCCCGGAATTATGAGTACGTCATCAACCTCGTCCGGGAATACGGCCGTTACCCGCTCCAGCTCGGGGAGTTCGACCTGCCGGACATCGTCTGACGCCGCACAAGCCTCTCCCCGAATGAATCGAACGGATATTAGGCCCGCGGCAGGGGAAGAAACAAACGGGCGCGGAAGGCCCTCAGCCTGGAGGGCTTTTCCGGCCGCGTGGATCAGGATCCGAGTCGAAGCCGCTTAGGCGGGCTTCTTGGCCAGCTCGGCTTTGCTCTTGCGCCTCATGTCCGCCGCGTGGGCGCGCTTGTAGGTCTGGATGTCCACGAAGCGCCCCTTGCTGTCGCGCATCGCGTAGAGCTTGGTCCCCTTGGAGCTGCGATGGGTTGTCCGTTTCATAGGCATAAGTCCTCCTTTATTTCAACGAATGGATAACAAGATCCGTCCCGAAGGAATGTCGTTCCCATAGACAACCGTCAGCCGGATTGCTGAGAGCATCTTATAAAGTCAGAATAACCCTCATCCATGAGGATGTCAAACGGCTCAGGATCGGGTTTGCCCCGGCCGGGCGTTTCTGCTATAAAGTCCCCTCATGATCCGCTCCGTCATCTCCGACCTCGGCCGTGTCGTCCTCTGGTTCGACAACGACATCTTCCTGCGCAAGCTGGCCGGGAGGTCCGGGAAGACCCTGGCCGAGATCAAAGCGGCCGTCCACGGCGACCTCGAGCTCCTCCGCCGCTTCGATGGAGGGGCCGTCACGCCGGCCGCCTTCCACGCGCGGGTCATGGAGATCGTCGGGGCGGACATGGCCTACGGCGATTTCTATGGCATCTACAACGACATCTTCACCCCGAACCCGGCCGTCCTCGACGCATTGGGAAGGGTCAAGGCCGCCGGCTATAAGCTCCTTCTCCTCTCTAACACGGACCCGGAGCGGTTTGGCTTCGTCCGCCGCCGCTTTCCGGCGATCGCCCTTTTCGACCACTTTGTCCTGTCCTACGAGCTCAAGCTGCTCAAGCCCGACCCGGCCATCTACCGGGCCGCCGCGCGAGCGGCCGGCTTCGCGCCCGGCGAATGTGTTTTCGTCGACGACATGGAGGAGAACGTTACGGGCGCTGTCGAGGCGGGCTTGGCGGGCATTCACTACCGGCCGGAGACAGACCTGGCCGCGGAGCTCAGAAAGCTCGGACTTCGGGTCTAGCCGAGGACCTGGACCCAGGCCCGGCGCGAGCGCGGGCCGTCGAACTCGCAGAAGAAAACCCCCTGCCAGGTGCCCAGCCGGAGCCGCCCGCTTTCGACGATGAGCGTCACGGACGAGCCGACGAGGGACGCCTTGACATGGGCTGCCGCGTTGCCCTCGGCGTGCGCATAGGGGAGTCCGTCGGGCACGATCTTCCGCAGGGTCATGGCGATGTCGGCCCGCACGTCGGGGTCGGCGTTCTCGTTGACCGTGACGCCGGCCGTCGTGTGCGGCACGGTGACGACGCAGATCCCGGTCTGGACGCCCGAGGCGGCCACGAGCCGCTCCACATCGGCCGTCAGGTCGACGAATTCCTGCCGCACCTTCGTCCGGATTTCGATCGTATTCATTGGTGCCTCAGCAACTTAAAAAAATCTCGGAAAAGCTCTTGACAAGCCATTTTCCGAGGTGTAGAGTTTCCTCGTAAAATACAACATTTAGTATTTTCCACACAAGGGCTCCACAAGATATGGGATAATAGCCGTGAGGCCTTTTCGTGTCGCCATGGTTTCGGGAAGGGTCGATTTTAGCACGTTGCGGGCGAAATTCCCAGGCTTGTGAGCTTGGCGGAAGAGCAGGAGGAGGCACCTGATGGTCAGCACGGTCGGCAGGATCAAGAAACGGGACGGAACGGTCGCGGACTTCAATCAGGACAAGATCACCAACGCCATCCACAAGGCCATGGAGTCGGAGGGCGTCAAGGACATGTCCATCGCCAAGACCGCGTCCGACATCGTCTGCTTCATGATCGAGGAGAAGTTCGGCGGCTACACCATCCCGTCCGTCGAGCAGATCCAGGACGTCGTCGAGATGGTCCTCATGAAACAGGGCTATCACGACGTCGCCAAGTCCTACATCCTCTACCGCGCCAAGCACAAAGGCATCCGCGAGGCCAAGAGAATCGGCATCAACCTCGAACGGCTGGTCAAGGACTACCTTGGCAACGCCGACTGGAAGATCCGCGAGAACTCGAACGAGGGCGTCCAGAGCTTTGCCGGCCTCAACGCCCGCGTCTCGGGCGAGGTCCTGTCGAACTTCGCCCTCAACCAGATCTACACCGAGCGGGCCAAGAAGGCCCACGAGGACGGCGAATTCCATATCCACGACCTGAGCTACCCGATCGTTGGCTACTGCGCCGGGTGGTCCCTGGAGAACCTCATCCGCAAGGGCTTCGGCCACGTCCCTAACCAAGTCCACTCCAATCCGGCCAAGCACCTCGACACGCTGACCCTGCACATGGTCAACTACATCGGCACCATGCAGGCCGAGTTCGCCGGCGCCCAGGCCTTCTCCAGCGTCGATACCCTCCTCGCCCCGTTCGTCCGCCACGACCACCTCAGCTACGAGGCCGTCAAGCAGGACATGCAGAAGCTCATCTTCGGGCTCAACGTGCCCTGCCGCTGGGGCTGGCAGACCCCCTTCTCCAACCTGACCTTCGACTGGACGATTCCCGAGGACATGAGGAACAAGCACGTCGTCGTCGGCGGCGAGGAGCTCGACTCGTGCTACGGCGACTATCAGCAGGAAGTCGACTGGATCAACCAGGCCTTCCTCGAGATCATGATCGAGGGCGATCTCAAGGGCCGAGTCTTCACTTTCCCCATCCCGACCTACAACCTCAGCAAGGACTTCGACTGGGATTCCCCCAAGGCCAAGCTCCTGTTCGACGCCACGGCCAAGTACGGCATCCCGTACTTCCAGAATTACATCGGTACGAACATGAACCCGGGCGATATCCGGGCCATGTGCTGCCGACTCAACCTCGACCAGCGCGAGCTCATGCGCCGGCCGGGGAGCATGTGGGGGCCCGGCGACTCGACCGGCTCCATCGGTGTCGTCACCATCAACCTCAACCGGGCCGCCTTCGAGGCCTCCACGAAGGAGGACTTCTTCGCCAAGCTCAAGGAGCTCATGACCATCGCCAAGGGCACCCTCGAGGCCAAGCGCGAGATCGTCAACAACATGCTGGCCAAGGGCATGATGCCCTACACCCAGGTCTATCTCGGCCACTTCAACAACCATTTCTCGACGATCGGCGTCTGCGGCATGCACGAGGCCTGCATGAACTTCCTCAAGCAGGGCATCGGCACCCCCGTGGGCCGCGAGTTCTCCGTCGAGACCCTCGAGTACATGCGCGGCGTCCTGCGGGAGTTCCAGGAGGAGACGGGCAACCTCTACAACCTCGAGGCGACGCCGGCCGAATCGACGGCTTACCGGCTGGCCCGGCTGGACCGCCAGAAATACCCCCGGATCTACACCTCGGGCACCGAGAAGCACCCCTATCTCACCAACTCGACCCAGCTCAACGTCGACGCCACCCGGGACATCTTCGAGGCCATCCAGCACCAGGGCGAGATCCAGCCCCTCTACACGGGCGGGACGATCTTCCACGCCTTCCTGCCCGAAGCCATCGACGGCGAAACCTGCAAGAAGCTCGTCCGGCGGATCGCCCAGACGAAGCTGCCGTACTTCTCCATCACGCCGACCTTCAGCGTCTGCATGAACCACGGCTACATCCGCGGCCAGCATTTCCAGTGCCCGGACTGCGGGGACGAGACCGAGGTCTACAGCCGCATCGTCGGCTACATGCGGCCCATCCGGACCTGGAACGACGGCAAGCAGCAGGAGTTCAAGGACCGGACGACCTACGACAAGATCGCTTGAGCCGGGCGGACTTTTGATGAGGTGGTGAATCCATGGACTATTTGCTTTTTTCCTACCCCAACTGCAACAAGTGCGAGGCGCTGAAGAAGAAGCTGGTCGAGACCGGCACGCCCTACACGGAATACGGCCTGACCCAGCCTCCGGGCCGGGCCAAGATCCGCGAGTTCATCAACGTCATCAAGCGGGACGACAAGGGCGCCATCATCCTGCCGACCCTCGTCGCTCACACCCAGGGCATCGTCCGGGCCGTCCTCAACTCGGCCGAGGAGTTCGACGGGTGGTCGAAATCAAAGGGATAGAAAAGTTCTCCAGCCGCGATTTCCCCGGCCACATCTCGTCGACCGTCTTCCTCGGCGGCTGCACCTTCCGCTGTCCCTACTGTCATAACGCCGACCTCGTTCTGCGGCCGGAGACGATCCCGAGCCTGGCCGCCGATTATTTCCTGTCCTATCTCGACGGCCGTAAGGGCTGGCTCGAGGGCATCTGCTTTACCGGCGGGGAGCCCCTGCTCCACGAGGACATCGAGGACCTCATCCGCGTCGTTCGGGAGCGTGGGCTTCTGGTCAAGCTCGATACGAACGGCTCGTTCCCGGACCGCCTCGAAGCGCTCCTGGCGCTCGGCCTCGTCGACCAGGTGGCCATGGACATCAAAGCCCCGCTCGAGCGCTATCGCGAGGTGACCCGGTCGACGATCGACGTCGAAAAGATCGTCCGCAGCGCCGACCTCCTCCGCGGCTCGGGCCTCAAGCATACCTTCCGGACGACCGTCGTCCCGGGGCTCGTCGGCAAGGACGACGTCATCAAGATCGGCGAATGGCTCGCCGGCGCCGGGCACTATCTCGTCCAGCAGTTCGTCCCCCAGACGACGATCGACCCTGCCTATCTCGAGGTCAAGCCCTACGGGCGGACCGAGCTCGAGGAGATCGCCGCCGCCGCGAAGCCGTACTTTGCCGAAGTGGGGATCGAGGCACCGTGACCACTGACGCCCTCGGTCACGGGTGCTGCCTGCAGGGCAGGACTGCCCCGTCACGGGACTGCCCGCAGGGGAGGAACAGCCGGCCAAGCGGGACTGCGCCGTGACCGAGGAGTGACCCCATGGAACTGAAGGTCAAGCGGATCCACCCCGAGGCCAAGCTGCCTGTCTATGGGCATCCCGGCGACGCCGGCTTGGATCTCTTTTCCGTCGTCGACCGCGATCTCGCGCCGGGCGAGGTCTT
>JADGNU010000130.1 GCA_017883305.1 Candidatus Aminicenantota bacterium
GACGAACTTGCTGACCCCGTATGGGGACAGGGGCTTGCCTTCCCGACCTTCGACCTTGGCCAGGGCCGGGTCGGCGCCGTAGACCGCGGACGAAGAGGCCAGGACGAAGCTCAGGACTCCCGCGTCTTTCGCCGCCACGAGCATGTTGAGCGTGCCCCGGACATTGATGGCATCATTGAGAATAGGGTCGGCGACCGAGCGGACCACCGAGGCGAGAGCGGCCTCGTGCAAGACCGTCCCGACGCCTTCGACGGCCCGCCGGCAGGTCGCGAGGTCGCGGATGTCGCCCTGGATGAACTCGATCTTCCCGGCGATCCCCGCCAGATTCTCTTTCTTCCCCGTCGAAAGATCGTCCAGGACGCGGACCTCGTCGCCCCCCTTGACCAGGGTTTCGGCGATGTGCGAGCCGATAAAGCCCGCCCCCCCGGTGACCAAATACCTCGCCATGCTGCTTATCGTTCCTAAAACGCTGATTATATTAAATTAATTTAGTCGGTCAAGCATAGAAAATGGGGACGTTTCTATTTTATCAGACGAGGCCCAGCTCGCCCAGGCGGCGGAGGACCTTCTGGACGCTCTCATCCACCGTCTCTTTGTCCGTCTCGAGCACGATCTCGGGGTTGAGCGGTTCCTCGTACGGGTCCGAGATCCCGGTGAACTCCTTGATCTCGCCGCGGATAGCCTTCTGGTACATGCCCTTGACGTCGCGCTGGATGCAGACGTCGAGCGGGCACTTGGCATAGATCTCGACGAAGTTGGTCGTCTCTTGCCTGGCCCGGTCGCGCATCTCCCGGTAGGGGGAGATGAACGACGTCAGGACGGCGACGCCGTTGCGGGAAAGGAGCTTGGCCACGAAAGTGACCCGGCGGAGGTTCTCGTCCCGGTCCCTCTTGGAGAAGCCCAGGTCGCGGGTCAGGTCCTTGCGCACGATGTCCCCGTCGAGGCGCTCGACGTTATGACCCTTGTCCTTCAGGATCTCGGCGACGCGATCGCCGACGGCCGACTTCCCGGAACACGGCAATCCCGTGAACCATAACGTGAAGCCTTCGTGTTCTTCGCACATAAGCTATGTCCTTTCGTTCAGGGCCTAAGGACCCGTCCCTTCAGGCGTTCGGGCACGGGCAGGCCCATGATATCGAGCACGGTCGGGGTGATGTCGAGGATGTCGCCGTCGCGCCTCCCCGTCCGCCCGCTCTTCGGGTCGTGGAGGATATAGATCCCGTACTGGGCATGGACGGCGTCGTCGGGGCCGGTGTCGTTCTCGGGGAGGAACATCGTTCCGTGGCCGAGCGTGCCCGCCGACCGCCAGTAGAGGTCGTCGAAGTAGACCATCAGGTCCGGGTACTCGCCTTCGAGATCCTCGTAGTATTCCTGCGGCTTGATGACCTTGGTGGCCCAGGCCTCCCCCGCCGGTCCGTGGATGGCCTCGATCTCCGCAAGAAGCTCGTCCCGCACCTTCTCATAATCTTCAGCCGGGATGAGGCCTTTCGGCTCGCGGCCTTCGACGTTGAGGAACACGCGGGCGTAATAGCCGCCCCAGGCCCAGGCCCGGGTCTTGTCCCAGTCGATGGGCAGGTCGTCGATGCTCGTCGGCTTCGACGGCCGTTCCTTGACCACCAGCCAGCCCTTGTCGATGAGCCACTCGTTGACGCAGAAGGCGCCCTTCATCCGCTTGGCGCCGTGGTCCGAGACGACCAGCACGGCCGTGTCGGCGCCGGCCTTTTCGATGAGCCGGCCGATCTTCGCGTCCAGGAACTTGTAATAGTCGATGATGGCGTTCTCGAAGCGGTTCCCCGCCTCGTACAAGTGATGGTCGTGGTCCATGTACTTCCAAAACGCGTGGTGGACCCGGTCGACGCCGATCTCGACGAACATGAACAGGTTCCAGGGCTTGGCCGTGATCAGCCAGTCCATGACCTCGAAGCGCTTCTCGGTCATGGCGTAGATCTCGCGCAGGATCTGGTCCCTGTCCTCCGTCCGGAAGACGACGTCGAAGATGTAGGGCCCGAAGCGCTCCTCGATCTCGGCCTTGAGCCCGGCCGGATAAGTCGTCTCTTTGCCCGGGCCTGGAGGGGTGATGAAGCAGGAGATGAGGTTCCCGGCCACCGGGTACGGCGGGTAGCTCGGCGGCACGCTGACGAGCGTGCTCGTCCCGCCGGCTTCGCCGATATAATCCCAGAGCTTCTTCTCGTGCACCGCCTTGGAGTTGGCGATCCACATCTGGTCGTAGGAATAGCCCTTGCGGTGGCGGAAGCCGTACAAACCCAGCCGCCCCGGGTCGGCCCCGGTCGTCATGACCATCCAGGCCGGGATGGTGATGGGCGGGTCCGAGCTCCGCAGCTTGCCCCAAAGCCCCTTCTCCAGGAGTCCCTTGAGGACCGGGAGCTCGTCGCGCCGGTCGAAGACGATCTCGGGCGGGGCGCAATCGAGCCCGACCACAAGGACCTTCCGGTCATTCATTGAACGGTTCCTTGAAGGCCATGATGACCCGGGCCACTTCCGGCCGCATCAGCTCGGGCGGCGGGCACTCGCCCTTGACCAAGAGGTCGCGGATCTTCGTGCCGCTGAACTGGATGTGGTCGGCCGGCGGATGCGGGCAGACCTTCTCGTTGACGACCGAGCCGCAGGTCCGGCAGTAGGAGAACGACCGGAAGAACATCGGCACGATGCCCAGATCGGGGAAATCCGCGAAGATGTCCTGGGCGGCGAAGGGCGGATAATAGGACCCGACGCCGGCGTGGTCCCGGCCGATGATGATGTGGGTGCAGCCGAAGTTCTTGCGCAGGATGGCGTGATGGATGGCCTCGCGGGGGCCGGCGTAGCGCATCTCCATCTGGAGGATGGCCATGACCGTCCGCTCCTTGATGTAGTAGCCGCGGATGGCCTCCTCATAGGACGCCAGGATGACCTCGTCCTTGAAATCGCCTTTCTTCTTGCGCCCGATCACCGGATTGATGAACAGGCCGTCGGTGAAGGTCAGGGCGGCTTTCTGGACGTATTCGTGCCCGATGTGGGGGGTGTTGCGGGTCTGGAAGCCGACGACCGTCCGCCAGCCCTTGGCCTCGAACAGGACCCGCGTCTCCTTGGGCGTGAGCTTCCAGCGGTCGAACGGGGTGGGCGTCACCTGGATAAGATCGATCGGCCCCGCCAGAAGATCGTCCTTCATCCCCAGGACCTTGGCCACCCCCGGATGAGCGGGGTCGCGCGTCCCGAAGATCTTCTCGGCCGTCTCGCCCTTGTCGTAACTGTATTTCTCGTCGAGGTGAAGAATAGCCACAGGCCGGCCGTCCTCGGCGGCCAAAAGGACCTCTTCGCCGGTCTTCAGCTTGTCGGCCGTCTTCCGGTCGACGTCGAGGACGATGGGAATGGTCCAGGGGATGTCAGAACTGAGCCGGCTCGTCTCGAGAACGCTGCGGAAATCCGCCTCGCCGAGGAAGCCCTCCAAGGGGCTGTAGACCCCCGTGGCGATGTTTTCGAGGTCCGAAATGAGCTCGGAATCGACGACCAGGCGGGAGAGCCGCCCGGCCCGAGCCAGGGCCTCGTCTTTCTTTTTGCCCTTGAGGGTCCTGTCCACGAGTTTGCCGCCATGGGGTTGGATCATAGCTTTCTCCTTCGACCGGGACCGGGAGAGACAGGGAGATCGGACGGCCGGACGGATCAGTCGATGTAGCCCAGCGCTTTCAGGCGCTCCTTGACTTTCTCCTCTTCGTCCTTGCTGAAGACCTCCGTCGCGGGTTGCTCCGCTTTGGACAGGCTGTCCCTGAGGACCTTGGCCGCATAGCTCGAGACCGAACGGTATTCAGTCCCCTTGATGAACTCCTCGATCTTCTTGTGAAGCGAGGTCGGTATCGTCACGGTCGTAAATTCTTTGTCCATACCTGATTTTATATACCAGAAGGCCATTTTTTTCAAGGCCCTGGCGGAGGCCTGGGGAATTCGGGGACATGAACCAATTCTCTGGAATTGGTACGTGTCCCCAAGAATTCCCAGGGCAGGGGAAATCCACGGGACACAATCCCTTTTCCAGAGAAAAGGGTTATGTCCCGGATTTCCCGATGTCCCGAATTCCGGCCTCCCGGTTTTCCCCCCGAGTCCCGGCTCCCAGGCCTCCGCCAGGGCACGGCTTGACAAGGGCCGGTCCTCCGTGGGTATAATGCCTCGGTTATGACCGAAAACGAAGACCCCTGGCCGCCCCTCCCCTGAGCATGGAAAAAGTCACCCAGCCCTTGGCGAACGAATCCGCCCTGTCCGGCGCCCTGGACAAGAACCTCAAAAAGCTGTCCGCGCGCCTGGGCGTCACCCTGGCCCTTCGCGGCGACCAGCTGATGATCGACGGCGATGCCCAAAGGGTCTCCTTCGCCAAGCAGTACTTCGACACGCTCCGGGAGCTCCGGGAAAAAGGGCACCAGCTCCGGGAGGAAGACCTGTTCATCGCCCTGGACATGCTCGAAGAGGGTCCCCTCACCTGCCTGGACGATTACACCCCGTCCGAGCCCCTGAACCTGTCCCGGAAGTCCGTCAATCCCAAGAGCTTGAACCAGCAGGCCTATCTCCAGGCGATCAAGACGCGCGACCTCGTCTTCGGCATCGGCCCGGCCGGCACGGGCAAGACCTACCTGGCCATGGCCATGGCCCTCTCGTTCCTCCAGAACAAAGCCGTCAGCCGCATCGTCCTCACCCGGCCCGCGGTCGAGGCCGGAGAGAAGCTCGGCTTCCTCCCCGGGGACCTCATCCAGAAGATCAATCCCTATCTACGGCCTCTTTACGACGCCCTGTTCGACCTGTCCCAGTACGACCAAGCCAACCGCCTGATCGAGCGCGGGGTCATCGAGATCGCCCCTCTGGCCTTCATGCGCGGCCGGACGCTCAACGGCGCCTTCATCATCCTCGACGAGGCGCAGAATACGACCCGCGAGCAGATGAAGATGATCCTGACCCGGACCGGCTTCGACTCGAAGCTGGTCATCACGGCCGACATCACCCAGATCGACCTGCCCCAGCCGCGCAAATCCGGCGTCATCCACGCCATGAAGATCCTAGCCCCTCTCCAGGAGATCGCCTTCGTCCGGTTCAACGACAGGGACGTCGTCCGCCACCCCCTCGTCCAGAAGATCATCAAGGCCTACCAGAAGGCCGAGGCCAGGGAGGACTGAGCCCCATGCCGGCCTCTTTCTTCGATAAGATCAAGCTGTTCAAGGCGGCCGAGATCCTGCCCGGGCATACTGCCACCGAGCCCCCCGAGGAAGACCCGCCACAGACTTTCCTCCGGCGGCTCCTCAAGGACCCCTGGCCGCTCCTGCTCCTGACGACGGTCCTCGTCGCTCTTCTGCTGACGCACCTTCCCTCGGAGACCCTGACGAACCTCGTCAAGGGCGAAGTCGCCCCGGCCGACATCGTCGCCCCGTTCGACCTGACCATTGAGGACCCCGAAGCGACCGCCCAGGGGCGGGCGGCGGCGGAAGCCGCCATTCTCCCGGTCTATACCTTCGACGCCAATGTCTTCGCCAACACCGAGGAGAAGATCCGCCGCCTTTTTGCCGAGGGACGGAACTGGACCGCCCGTTTCCCCGACAACCACAAGAGCGATGCCCTGCGGGCGGAGATCCTCGACAAGCAAGGCGTCGACCTCGAGCTCGCCGACGTCCAGACCCTGGTCCGGCTGAAGTTCCCCACCGACCTCGAAGAGACCCTGATCAGCCTCGTGGCCAAGACGTTCAGCCAGGGCATCATCGTCTCCAAGAACCTCTTCATCCACGGCGAGGCCGAGCGCGGCATCATCCTCGTCGACGAGCAGGGCAAGGAGCGGCCGGTCCGCGTCAATGACCTGTTCGATATCGGCGAGAGCGAGCGCCGCTTCAACGACGATCTGGCCCGGATCGAGATGCCCGCGCGGAGCCGGGCGGCCCTGGCCAACCTCGGGCAGATCTTCCTGACCGCCAACGTCACCTACAACAAGATCGAGACCGAAAAGCGCAAGGCCCGGGCCCGGGAAGCCGTCGTCCCAGTGGCCCTGACCATCAAGAAGGACCGGGTCATCGTCCGCAAGGGCGACGAGGTCACAGCCGAGACCGTCAGGATCTTGGACCAGTACAGCCAGAGGATCCGGCAGCGTTCGCGCTGGCTGCCCACCTTCGCCGGGGTCTTCATCTTGTATGGCTTCCTTTTCCTCACCCTCTGGTCCTATCTCGGCCGCGCCTTCAAGCCGCAACAGGCCGACAGGCAGTTCCGCATGACGACGGCCGCCCTGGTCGGCAGCCTCGTCATCTACAAAGCGTTCCTGGCCCTGGCTGTGATCGTCTCCGGGGCGCTGACGACGCCGGTCTTCTCCCGGATCGACGTCTTCTATTACGCCTTTCCTTTCCAGGCGGCGACGCTGATCTTCGCCTTCCTCCTGCCCGATCCGGTAACGCTCGTCTTCATCATCCTGAACAGCCTGACCGCGGGACTTCTCGTCGGGGGCGATTTCGGCCTGACGATCTTCTCCTTCATCGGGGGCCTGGCGGCCGTCTACGGCGTCAGGCTCTATCGCAAGCGCTACCGGGCGGCGACGCTGCGGGCCGGCTTCATCGTCCTGCCGGCGGTCAACGCTCTGCTCATCCTGGCCTTCCATCTCATCCTGAAGCGGTCGAGCATCGCCGCGTTCCCGGCCGAGGTGGCCATGGGCGTCCTCGGGGGCATGGCCAGCGCCGTGCTGGCGTTCCTCCTCCTGCCCCTGGTCGAATCGGCCTTCGGCTTTGTCACCGGCTCCAAGCTCCTGGAGCTGACGAACTCGGAGCTGCCGATCTTCCGGCAGCTCTCGCAAGAGGCGCCCGGCTCTTACCACCACTCCCTCATCGTCGCCTCGCTCGCCGAGAAGGCCGCCGAAGAGATCGGGATCGACGCCCCGCTGGCCAAGGCCGGGGCCCTCTACCACGACATCGGCAAGACCAAGATGCCCGAGTACTTCATCGAGAACCGGACGCGCGAGTTCGACCTCCATAAGGACCTGACCCCGTCGATGAGCACCCTGGTCATCAAGAACCACGTCAAGGAAGGGGCGGAGCTGGCCCACAAGCTCAAGCTGCCCCGGGCCCTGCGGGAGATCATCGAGCAGCACCACGGCAATTCCCTTGTCCGCTACTTCTACGCCAAAGCCAAACAAACCTACGACCCCATGGAACAGACCGTGGGCGAAGAGTCCTTTCGCTATCCCGGACCCGCGCCCCAGACGAAGGAGGCCGGCCTGGTCATGCTGGCCGACTCGATCGAGGCCGCCTCGCGGAGCCTCAAGGCGCCAACCAAAGACAACCTCAAGCGGGTCATCACCGACATCATCAACGGAACGCTTCAGGACGGCCAGCTCGACGCCTGTGATTTCTCCCTGCGCGAGCTGCGCACCGTCGCCGCGGCCTTCCTAACCGTCCTCTACGCCATCTATCATCCCCGCGTCGAATACCCCGGCTTTAGCTTCGAAGGCAAGCCGAAGTCCCCGAATGATGCCGGGTCGAAGAACAAAAAGAACCATGATCACCATCCTCAACCGCCAGAGAAAACACCAGGTCCGGATCAGAGCGTTTGAGCGCCTCCTTGGGGAGCTCGCGACGCGCTACCGGCTGGTCGAGCCCGAGGTCAGCCTGGCCTTCGTGGGCGAACGGGCCATCCAAACGCTCAACCGCAAGTTCATGAAGAAGGACCGCCCGACCGACGTCCTGAGCTTCCCTCTCGGCGAGAAGGGGCCCGACGGCAAGTTCTACCTGGGCGATATCGTTATCGCCGTACCTGTCGCCTTCCGCCAGGCCCGGGCCAAGGGCCACAGCCTCGACCACGAGCTCCGCCTGCTGGCCATCCACGGGTTCCTCCACCTCCTCGGCTACGACCATTTCGCCGGCATCGAGGAGGAGGAACGGAAGCTTCATCGGATCTACCTCTCATGACGGCGAGCGATTTGACCTGGAACGGCCTCGTCCTGGCCTTCCTGGCCGCCTTCCTCCTGTCGCTCTTCCATGTCGTTCTCGGGTCCTATTCGA
>JADGNU010000351.1 GCA_017883305.1 Candidatus Aminicenantota bacterium
AACGGGCCTGCGCCAAGGGGATACTCGGCCGCTTCCGCTCGATCTCGGCCATGCCCCTGATGCTGGCCCACGCCCTGAAGCTCCAAAAGTACGGCGCCTAGAGCGTCGGGGCACTCCCTGAAGGCCGCCGAATATGGGGTTGAGGGGCATCGTCGGAGCGAGCATAAAGCGGTGATTTAGCCGACATCGGGACGGAGACGTTCACCGGCTCCGGACCGGGGCGGCGTGAAGAATCACCGCAGCGAGCGGAGATGATCCCCGAAACCCCACGGCGGCCGGTCGCGGGGGAGGACGGTAGACAAGACCTCCTGGGTTCTATAAAATTGATATGAATTGAAATCCGCGCATAAAAGCCTCGGCCTCGTCCTCCTCGCCGCCCTGGTTCTCTCCCTGCCGGCCGCGCCGCCTCAAGGCGACCAGCGGATCGAGATCGTCAACCTCCGGCGCTACACCCATCCCAACTTCACGCGCATCGTCATCGACATCGGCCAGCTTCGCGATTTCACGTTCGGCGAGCTCCGCGACCCCGGCCGGGTCTATGTCGATGTCCTCCAGGCCAAGCTCAACCCCATCCTCCAGGGCCAGTCCTATCTGGTCAAGACCGACTACGTCAGCCAGATCCGGATCTCCCAGAAGACGATCTCGACGGTCCGCCTGGCCGTCGACGTCGACTTTTCACGGATCGAGTCCTACCGCGTCTATCACCTCTTCGACCCGTTCCGGCTGGTCGTCGACATCTACCCTCGCGGCGCGGCGGATGTGCCGGCGCAAACACCCGCCCCGGCGGACAAGACGGTCCCCCCCGGCAACCGGAGCCAGCCGCCCGTCAAGCGCGACGTCGACCCAAAGGACCCGAATCTCAACGCGACGTCCATGGCCCGGCAGCTGGGTCTCGGCGTCCGGACGGTCGTCATCGATCCCGGGCACGGCGGGCCGAAGCCGGGCACGATCGGCAAGAGCGGTCTCCAGGAAAAGGAGGTCAACCTGGCCGTCGGGCTCGCCCTGAAAAAGCTGCTCGTGGAGAAGGCCGGCATCGACGCCATCCTGACCCGCGAGTCCGACGTCGACGTCGGGCTCGACGACCGGACGGTCATCGCCAACCAGAAGCGCGCCGACCTGTTCGTCTCCATCCACACCAACGCCCACCGGGACCGCAAGCGCGGCGGCGTGGAGACGTTCTTCCTCAATATCAGCCCCGACCCGTCGGTCGTCGAGCTCGCGGCCGAGGAGAATGCCACCTCGACCAAGAACATCGGCGAGATGAAGACGATCCTCCAGAGGATCGTCCAGAACAGCAAGATCCAGGAGTCGCACGATCTGGCCGAGGCCATCCAGCGGAACCTGGTCAAGGCCCTGTCGAGCGACCTGCCCTCGATCCAGAACTTGGGCGTCAAGGGAGGGCCGTTCTGGGTGCTCATCGGAGGGGAGATGCCCTCCGTGCTCGTCGAGATCTCCCACCTCAGCAACTCCAAGGAAGAGGCCAAGCTCAAGACCGGGAAATACCGCGAGCTCGCGGCCCAGGGCATCTATGATGGTATCATGGAATATATACGCTCGCTCGGTAAAGGACAGAGGCCATGAACAGACGCGATTTCATCAGGGGCGCGGCCGCCGCCGGCCTGGCTCTTCGCTTCGGCCCCCGGGCCTTCGCCGGCCAGGCGGCCTCGCTGACGTCCCCGCCCGCGCTGGCCGTGGTCGAGGGCGAATCCCCCGCGGCCATCACCAAGGAAGCGATCGCCTTGCTCGGCGGCATGGGCAGGTTCGTCGGCAAGGGGGACCGGGTCGTCATCAAGCCGAACATCGGCTGGGACCGGACGCCGGACATGGCCGCCTGCACCAACCCGGAAGTCGTCAAGGCCCTGGTCGAGCTCGTCCTCGGCGCCGGGGCCAAGAAGGCCATCGTCATCGACAACACGACCAACCAGGCCAAGCGCTGCTACGTCCGCTCCGGCATCCAGGAGGCGGTGAAACAGGCCGGCGGGGACATGCTCTTCGTCGACGACTACCGGGTCAAGAAGATGGCCCTCAAGGGCGAGTGGCTCAAGGAATGGGAGATCGTCCAGGACGTCGTCGAGTCCGACCTGATCATCAACGTCCCGATCGCCAAGCACCATTCGCTCTGCCGCCTGACGCTCGGCGCCAAGAACTGGCTCGGCGCGACCGCCGGGGCCCGCAACCAGTTCCACCAGAGCCTGGACAAGGCCGTCGTCGACCTGTCCGCCTTCTTCAAGCCGCGGCTGACGGTCCTCGACGCTTACCGCATCCTCGTCCGCAACGGCCCCCAAGGAGGACGCATCTCGGACACCGAGCTCAGGAAGACGGTCGTCGCCGGCACGGACCCGGTGGCCGTGGACGTCTTCGCGGCCTCCCTCTTCGGGATCGGACCGAACGAGCTCCCGTATCTCGGGATGGCCCGTGAGCGCGGATTGGGCCAGACCGATCTCGGAAAGGTGCGCCTTGAAAAAAGAAAGATCTAGGAAGTACCGCACCCTCGAGCTTCTGCGGATGTCGAGCCAGGCGGTCTTCTTCGGCCTCTTCGTCTATCTCTTCATCGGCGCCC
>JADGNU010000352.1 GCA_017883305.1 Candidatus Aminicenantota bacterium
CTGACCTCGGACGGCCAGCAGATCCGGGTGGGCATGACGGCCCGGTTCATGATCGCGCCGGGCAAGGCCGCCTGGATCGTCCAGAACTTGGGCACCGAGCGGGAGTACGTGGAGAAGGTCGTCAAGACCGAGATCCGCGGCTCGGGCCGCCGGGTCCCGACGCGGTTCGCGGCCTACGAGCTCTACACCAAAAAGAGCTACGAGGCCCAGCAGGCCCTCTTCGACGAGATCGCGCCCAAGTTCGAAAAGAACGGCCTCATCCTGGACGAGATCGTCATCCGCAACATCACCTTCACGCCCGAGTACGCCAAGACGCTCGAGGAGAAGCAGATCGCCCTGGAGAACATCACCACGGAGAAGAACAAGCTGGAGCAGGAGAAGATCCGCAAGGAGCAGAAGATCGTCGAGGCCGAGGGCGACGCCAAGAGCATCGAGATCCGCCAGGCGGCCCTGACCAAGAACCCGACCATCATCCAGTGGGAGTTCGTCCAGAAGCTGGCCCCGAACGTCCAGTGGGGCATCATGCCGGACAAGATCATCCCGGTCATCGACTTCAGAGGGATAACGGGACCGCAGAACCCGCAGAAGTAGCCGCGGCGGCGTTCAGCTCCGGCCGCTCACGAAATCGATCATCCGGGCGATGGCCCGCTGGCAGACGCGGCAGAACTCGTTCTTCGGGTTGTTGATCATGAGGCAGTAGATCATCGACCGGTACAGCCCCTTGGAGGCATAGCCGGCCCCCTCGAAGACGCCGACCTTGTCCTCGAGCGAGGCATATTCCGCGCGGACGGCCGCGATCTTCGCGCCAAGGGCATCATCGGCCGCCTTGAACTTGGCCTCGATCCCCCGGATCTCCTTTTCTGGGGCATTCCTCTTCTTGGCCGCGTCCAGGGCCTTCCCCCGGGCGGCCCGGCCGTCCCGGAGCCCGGCCTGCAGCGTCTCGACCCGGTCCTTGCCGTATTCCGTAGGGACACCGATCCCCGGCGAAAGCAGATCCTGCCACTTCACGTGGCCCGGATCGAGGAGGGCGGTGATGTTGGGCTCGAGCGGCTCGACGCCTTTGGGATAGAAATCATTATAGGACACCTCGGACTGATAGTACTCGTCGGCGAGGTAGGCGAAGGAATGGCCGAGCTCGTGAACGAAGACCTGGGGGCTCGCCGGGTGATCGACCGTCGTCACGCAGTAATCGAGGGCAATGCTTCCGCCCCCGTAGCGCGGGCTGTTGACGAGGACCGCGAGGACGTCGTAGGGCACCTCCGCGGCGATGTCGTGCATGAGATGGTCCTCTTCGATGAGCATGTAGCGATCGAGATCGAAGGCGTTGAAGGCGGCGTTGAGGACGGTCTTTCTATAGGATCGCTGGCGCGGCTCATCCATGCCCCGTTCGGCCGAGGCCCGGAAGACGCCGCGAACGTTGAACCGGTCCTTCAGGGACTTGTAGGGCTCGATCGCGAAGAGGGCGTCCGTCATCCGGTCCACGTCGGCCTTGAACTTGTCCCGGTCCCCGGCGACGTACCCCTCGGCGAGATAGACGAGATCCACCTTGTCGTGTGGGTCCCCCGTGATCCGGGCTTCATAGACCCAATCCGGCTGACCGGGCTTCTCCCGGATGACGTGATAGTCGGAGGGGTCGAGGATCTGGTTGAAGACGGGGTGGAGAAGGCTGCGCTTGTCGCGCTGCTCGATGACGAAGAGGACCGGCCTTTTGGGCAGAGGGAGCCTGAGGGAACGTTCGAAGACACGGACCGTCCCGGCCAGCGCCGGCGAGGTCGTCTTGTACTCGGCGAACATCGTGTCGAAGCCGCGCGAGAAGATGAGCCGGTTGGAGGCGGCATCGTAAACCCGGTAGACATAGCGGCCGTAATCGAACGGCGGCAGGAGGCCGGACTTCGATTCGGGCCAGATCGCTTCCTCCGAGATCCGGTGGATGGTGACGGTCTCCGACTTGGCGTCGCCGGACTGATAGAGGTCGATCCGCAAGGCCTTGTCAAGGAAGAACTCGTCGAACGGCGGCTGGGCTTGAGGAGCCGGAGCGGCGGCCGACAGCGCGGGCAGCGCCAGCACCAGAACAGCCAGGGCCAGGAGCGTCTTCTTCATGGGACTCCTTCGTCGTCCGAAGGATTATAGGGCGGAAGGGTCCTCAAGACAACCGGGAAGGACTGGTGCGCCAGGCTCTCGCCGGGGAGCTGATTCCCCGGCGAGGGACCCCCATGCCCGCGCTGGGCCCGAAATCCCCCCTTGATCAGCGGCTCTTCCACTGGAACTGATGAGGCCATTGCGACGCGTTCGCCGCAGGACCCGCCGTGTGGCAAACCGAGCAGGCGGTCGCCCGGCTGCCCCCGTGCGCGTCGGTGAAATCGTTGATGCCGCCGCCCTTCGACGTGCTGTGGCAGACTTTGCAGTCCCCGATCGGGGCGACGGTCGTCTGATACTGGATGGCCTGATGGTTATCAGAGGCCTGCGAGCTCGGGACCATGGCGTGCGGACTGCTGTGGCAGGCCGGGCAGGACAATCCGTTATGCCCGCTGGCGTTCCGATAGAGGGTCG
>JADGNU010000353.1 GCA_017883305.1 Candidatus Aminicenantota bacterium
CCGCCGCCGCCGGCCAAGCGCAAGGCGTCGACGGTGAGCGCGCGCATCAAGCGCGTCCAGACCGCGGCCCCGACCGAAGCGGGCCGGCTCGTCGCGCCCGTCGAGATCCCCGAGCAGATCGCTGAAGAGACGCTCTCGGACGTCGGTGTCGAGGGCGGCGTCGAAGGCGGCGTCGAAGGCGGCGTCGTCGGCGGTGTGCTCGGCGGCGTCGTCGGCGGCGTCCTGGGAGGCGTCGTCGGCGAGGTCGAAGCGCCCGTGCGGGCCATCGGCGATGTCAAGCCGCCGAAGCTCGTCCGGGAAGTGGCCCCGGTCTATCCGGAGATCGCCCGCCAGGCCCGTGTCGAGGGCATCGTCATCGTCGAAGCGACGACGGACGTTTACGGGCGGGTGACGAGCGTCAAGGTCCTGCGGTCGATCCCGTTGCTCGACCAGGCGGCCATCGACGCCGTCCGGCAGTGGGTCTACGAGCCGATGATCATCAACGGGCGGCCGCGCCCGGTCATGTTCACGGTGACCGTCCGATTCCAGCTGAAGTAGTCAGTAAAGTCAGTCAAATGGCTTTCGATATTTTACAGGAGGTATAACCCATGCAATTCGGTCTTATCGAAATGTGGCAGGCCATGGGAGCCGTGGCCAAGACCGTCGCGATCATCCTGATCGGACTGTCCATCATCACGATTTACATGTTCATCGAGCGGCTACTGGTTTTCTCCCGGGCAAAGAAGACGTCCCGCGCGGTGGCCCCCCGGCTCGCCGAGCTGCTGAAGAGCGGCAACCTCAAGGACGCCCTGAGCCTGGCCACCAAGAAGGAAAACAAGGGCAGCCACCTGGCCCGGGTCGCCGCGGGAGGCATCCAGGCCATCCTCGAGGGTAAAGAAGCCCATCTCAGCATGGAAGAGCAGATCGAGACCGCCACGCGCGGCGCGGAACGGGCTAAGACCCTGTTCAATCAGGAGCTCCGCCGCGGCCTGTCCGTCATGGCCACCATCGCCACGTCGGCCCCCTTCATCGGCCTGTTCGGAACGATCTTCGGCATCATCAACGCGTTCCGCGGCATGCAGCTGACCGGCTCGGGCGGCATCGGCGCGGTCGCCGGAGGCATCTCTGAGGCCCTCGTCACCACGGCCGTCGGCATCGGCGTCGCGGTCCTGGCCCTGTGGGTCTACAACACGCTGAACAGCAGGATCGAGATCTTCGACGCTGAGATGGCCAACACGGAATCTCAGGTCGTCGACTTCTTCATGAAGTCCGGCGAAGCCCGCTAAGGACCAAGGTTCCGGCCTCCAGGCGGGGCCGGATTGAGAGAGAGGCATATTATGGGATTCTCACTACCGACTCAAGGCAAAGAGCCAATCCGGTCTGAACCGAATGTCGTCCCTCTCTGTGACGTCCTGCTCGTCCTTCTCATCATCTTCATGATCGTCACGCCCCTCATCCAGAAGGGCGTCGACGTCAAGCTGCCGAACGCCCAGTTCACCGTCAACATGCCGGAGAACCCGGACGTCGTCCTGGCCATCAAGAAGAACGCACAGGACCCCAAGGGTTTCCTCCTTTACGTCAACCAGGACAAGGTGACGATGGAGACCTTGCAGAACGCGCTCGAAGAGGCCTTTCTGACCGTGGCCGACAAGAAGCTTTACCTCAAGGCGGACCAAGACCTCGAGTACGGCAACATCGTCGACCTCATCGACGTGATCCGTGCCTCAGGCATCGAGATCGTCGGCATTATCACGGAGAAGAAAACGGAAAAGGGCTACTGAGCGTCCGGCTCGATCTCCCGCACACCTGAACGTTTGATCGTTTATAGGCCGGGGGAAGGAAGCGATCGCTCGCTTCCTTCCCCCGTTTTTTTTTAGTCCGACTCCGGCCGGTCCGAGGCGAGCTTGAGGACCTCGGCGATGAGCTCGTCGGCCATGCGGGCCGCCGGGACCTTCCGCAGGACCTTTCCCCCCTTGAAGATCACCCCGCCGTCCCGGCCGCAGGCCAGTCCGATATCGGCCTCCTTGGCTTCTCCGGGCCCGTTGACGGTGCAGCCCATGACCGCGACCGTCAAAGGAGCGCGGAGGGTCAGGACCGCCTTCTCAACCTGGGCGGCCACCCCCATCATGTCGACCTCGCAACGGCCGCACGTGGGACAGGAGATGAAGGTCGCGCCCCGCGCCCGCAAGCCCAGATCCTGGAGGATCTGCCAGGCGACGAAAACTTCCTTCTCCGGCGGGGCCGTCAGGGAGACCCGGATGGTGTCGGCCAATCCCTCGCCGAGAAGAAGCGCCAATCCGGCCGAGGACTTGACGCTCCCGGCCAGCATCCGGCCGGATTCGGTGATGCCGGCATGGAACGGGTAATCCACTCGCTCGGCCAGGAGCCTGTAGGCCTCGAGGGTCCGGGGGATGTCGGAGGCTTTGAGCGAGATCTTGATGAGCCGGAAACCGAGGTTCTCAAGCAGGCGCACGTGGCGCAGGGCGCTTTCGACCATGGCCGGGGCTGTGGCTCCCCCGGCCCTGGCCAGGATGTCCTTCTCGAGCGACCCGGAGTT
>JADGNU010000354.1 GCA_017883305.1 Candidatus Aminicenantota bacterium
ACTCGGTAAAAGCCTTTTCCGTTCACCGCGTCCAGCTGGCCGGGCGCGACAAGGACGGCAGGAGCCCTTTGATCAAAAGATCGGCGATGCGGCCGACCTGGTCCTCCAGCTCTTCCCGGCGGCCGAGCTCGCGGGCCGAAAGGTTGAACGGGAGGAGGGAATTCGTGCTTTGGATAAGGACAAGCGAGGTCGTCCGGGGGTCGGGGCAGTCCAGCGACCCGAGCCTTGCCCCTTCCCGAAGGAGGCCCTCGAAAACTTCCGCCTCCTTCTCGAAATAAGCCTGGCGGCGGATGAGAAGGGGTGCCCGGACCGACGACAGCAAGTCACCGAGGTTCTGGGAATAATGGGCGACGCTGTCGAATCGCTGAAGGACGCGGAGAACGAGCATGCGGCGGAGGCGCCTGTCGATGGAGTCAGACGAGCCGGCCAACTCCCGGAGCTTGCGGATGACCGTCTCGTCGATGCGGTCGATATGGGCCAGGACCAGCTCTTCTTTTGAGGGAAAATGGAGGTAGATCGTGCCCTTGCCGATGCCAACCTGCTTGGCAACGTCCTCGACTGTCATCTTGCCATATCCGTAGTTGGCTAGGAGGGCGTCAACGGCGTCGAGGATCAGGTCGCGGATATCCGGGCGCTTGGCTATTTGTCTCATGATGACTTATGACCGATATTATACTTTGGTCATCTAGTCTTGTCAACTAGGAGTTTTATTAGAGGTCCGGGGCCGCGGTCTGGCGGGCTATCGCGATCTCAGGAGAAGCACGAAGCTCCCGACAAGGGCCAAGGCCATAAAGCCCGCCGCGATCCTCCAGAGCGGATCCCGCCGCCGTTTCTCATCTTCCCGGATCTCCATGAGCGAGCCCAGGAGGAAGCCGGCCGCGAACCCCCCGGCATGGGCATAGTTGTCAGCCCGGACAAGAAGACCGAAAAAGAACGCGTAGAGGGCCCAGCGGGTCATGAAGCTCCGGATATCCCGTCCTCGATCGCTTCCCAGACGGCGGAAATAGGGGATGGCGAATCCGATCAGGCCGAAGATAGCCCCCGAAGCGCCGGCCGACACGACACGCGCATGAAGCAGGTAGGATGCCGCCGAGCCGCAAACCCCCGAAAAGAGAAAAAGCGTCAGGTAGCGGGCGGGTCCGATCTCCGATTCGAGGAAGCTCGAAACGCTGAGGAACGCAAAGATGTTGAAGAGGAAATGGACGACGCCGATATGGACGAAGACGCACGTCAGAAGCCTCCACCACTCGCCCGAGGCCACAAGTCGTGAATCCAGTGCGCCGGCCCGGATGAGCGAGTCCAGCCCCGGGGATAGGAGCGCCGTCCCGCCCGAAGACACGATCTGGAGGATGAAGTTGGCCCCCATGACCGCCGTCAGGGCGGCGGTGACGGGTGAGACGCCGGGCGTAATAAGCCCTAGAACCTTATAGAAGAAGTTCCCGGCCGCCGTCGGCAGCTTGGAGCCGCAGACGGAACAGCGCCGTTCGTCCGCGCCGGCCAGAGCGCCGCATTTCCGGCACATCTTCTGACCGGACCTGAGATGGCGGACGACATTCGTGTCCGCGGAGAAGAACCCCGCCCAGCGCTTCTTGAAATTGAGCCATCTCCAGTGCCACCAGGTATAGCTCAAGCCCAGGGACTTGCTCAGTCGCTTCAGGAATTCGCTCATGGTCCCTTCCGCGGCTCATCCGAGCTTCGGCCGCTTAAGGTGGAAGTCCGTCTTCTGCTGGAAAGCATGGGCCAGGAGCAGGATATCGGCCTCGCCGAAGAGCTTTCCCGTCAGCCGGAGCGCAACCGGCTGGCCCTTGGAGTCGAATCCCTGCGGGAAGGCGACCTCGGGATGGCCGGTGAGGTTCGTCGGCCCCAAAGCGCTCCCGATAAGGATGTCCAGATCTTTGAAAAATTCTTGGTAGGCCTCCATCAGCCTGTAGCGGGCCCGGTTGGCCTGGATGTATTGGACGGCCGGCACGAATTCGTGGAGGCGGAACAAGCCGACCCAGGCGCTTCTCTCCGGCTCGGCCGACATCAGATCGAGCCTGTTGCTCCGCACCAGGTCGTCGAAAGCGGCCGCGCCTTCCGTCGTAAGCAGGAAGTCCATCGGCCCGGAGCCGAGCTTCGGCAGCTCGACCGGGACCGGCGTGACGCCGAGCCCGCGCATGATCTCGAGCGAGGCCTTGTTGAACGCCTGACCTTCTTTCATCCTCCGGACGCGTTCCGGATTCTTCGGGTCGTCCGGGATGTCCCGCTCGACATCGGATCTGAGATAGCCGACGCGAAGCCCGCGGACGTCGCGACGCGCGTCCCAGGCGAAGGGAAGGTCGAGGACCGAATTGTCGCGGCCGTCGGGCCCCTGGATCGCATGAAGAACGACCGCGCAATCCTCCGCGGTCCTGCACAGCGGACCGAGCTTGTCCATCGTCCAGCTCAGGGTCATCGCGCCATAACGGCTGACCCGGCCGAAGGACGGCCGCAAGCCCGTGACGCCACAGCGGCTCGCGGGCGAGATGATCGAACCGCGCGTCTCGGAG
>JADGNU010000131.1 GCA_017883305.1 Candidatus Aminicenantota bacterium
AGAGGACTTAGCCGCCCTCGCCGTCCAGCTGAGCCGTGAGGACCTGGAGGCCCTGGACAAGGCCGCGCCGAAGGGAGCCGCTTCCGGATTGCGCTATCCGGAAACGGCCATGAGCTCGGTGAACCGATAGCGAGGCAAGAGCCGTCGAGCCCTTGGCCCCTGATCTTGCGAAGTCCCGGGGGAACAGACCGTGTCCCAGTTGACGGGACAAGGGCCGGGGCCGCGCCCGCCCATCCAGGGCGGCCTTCCCAGCCGGTATCATGGCTTGGCTAACGTTTGGATCGCCAGTTTCCCAGAGACGAGGCGGCCGCCACCCCCCCCAGCTGAGGGCGGGGATCTCGTCCCTTGCCATTTGGCATAAATCCTGCTAATTAATTCCTCAGGCGTATTGCTCAGGAGGGTACCATGAATAATAGAAGGGCGAGATTCGGGATGGCGGTCGGCATCCTTATAGCGGCGCTTGGGCTCGTCTTGTGCTCCGGCGCTTGGGCCGACCAGAAGAGCCTGGCGGTCATGAAGTTCACGACGACCGCGGGCAGCGGGACCAATTTCTGGTATGGCGCGAGTTGGGATATCGGGGAAGGCATGTCCGAGATGCTCGTGACCGCCCTGGTCGAGACGGGCAAGTTCAAGGTCTTGGAGCGCCAGCAGATCCATGACGTGCTCGGGGAGCAGGACCTCGGAGACAGCGGCCGGGTGGATCCCGCGACGGCCGCGAAGATCGGCAAGATCCTCGGGGCCCGGTATCTCATCTACGGCACGGTCAACGAATTCGAGTATTCGAAGGCCGGGGGCGGGGGCGGCGTCCGGATCGGAGGGTTACGGGTCGGGGCGAGCGAAGCGAAGGCGCGTGTCGGCATGGACGTGAGGATCGTCGACGCCGTGACGAGCGAGATCCTCTTTTCGACCCGCTCCGTCGCGGACGCGAACAGGACCGGTTTCAAGGTGGGCTACTCGGGGGCCGATTTTGGCGCCGATGTGGGGGCCTTCCAGAAAACCCCGCTCGGCGAGGCGACCCGGAAGGCCATCGGTGACGCCGTGGCCAAGATGGTCAGCCAGTTCGGAACGGAAGCCGCCCCCGAACCGGCCGCGGCCTGGACGGGGACCCTCCTCGTCGCTGACGACGGGTCCCTGGTGATCAAAGCCGGGACCCACGAAGGGCTCAAGACCGGGGACATCCTGACCGTCTTCAGGCCGAAAACAACGAAGGTCGGCAATGAGATGCTGACGGTCGGAGAGGACAGGATCGGGAAGATCCGGTTGACCTCGGTCGGTGACGCGGCTTCCACCGCCGAGATCGTGGAGGGCAGCGGGTTCAAGACGGGCGACGTCGTCAAGAGCGGTGGCCGTCCGTAAGGATTCAGAAGGGACGGGCCGTGACGACCACTAAACAAAAGATCATTCCGAATCTCTGGTTCGACCGCCAGGCCGAGGAGGCGGCCGATTTCTATACTTCGCTTTTCAGGAACTCCAAAGTCGGGGCCTCGCTCCGCGCCGGCAAGGCCGGTTTTGAAACTCACGGCCTGCCTGAGGGCACGGTCATGACCATCGAGTTCGAGCTCGAGGGCCAAAAGTTCGTCGGCATCAACGGCGGGCCCCTGTTCAAGTTCACGCCGGCCATCTCGTTCCTCGTCGCCTGTGCCACCAAAGACGAGGTTGACGCGTTGTGGGCAAAGCTCGCCCCGGGCGGTGCGGCGCTCATGGAGCTCGGGGAATATCCGTTCAGCGAACGCTATGGCTGGACGCAGGACCGGTACGGTCTTTCGTGGCAGGTGATGGCCATGGGAGACCGCCCGATCAGACAGAAGGTCACGCCGACGCTGATGTTCGTCGGCGAACAGAGCGGGAAAGCCGAGGCGGCGATCAAGCTGTACACGTCGGTGTTCCCGAACGCGAGGATCGGCGATATCCTCCGCTACGTTCAAGGGGAGGAGCCCGACAAGGCGGGGACGCTCAAGCACGCCGCCTTCACGCTCGAGGGGCAGGAGTTCGCGGCCATGGACAGCGCCTATCCGCATAACTTTTCCTTCACCGAAGCGATCTCCCTGATGGAGATCTGTGAGACCCAAGAAGAGATCGATCGCTATTGGGGGAAGCTCACCGCCGAGGGGGGGCAGGAGAGCATGTGCGGTTGGCTCAAGGACAAGTACGGCGTGTCCTGGCAGGTCACCCCCTCCGGCCTGGATGCGATGCTGCGGGATCCCGATCCGGCGAAGGTCGAGCGCGTCACGAACGCGTTCCTGAAGATGAAGAAATTCAACATCTCGGAACTCGAGAAGGCCTACAAGGATAAAGGACCCCCGGTTATATCAAGACAAGAAAGGAGAAAGGACGATGACGAAACTCAACATCTATCTCAATTTTCCCGGCAACGCGGAAGAGGCGTTCAACTTCTATAAGTCTGTTTTCGGCGGAGAGTTCCGCGCTCTGATCCGCCTCAAGGACATGCCGATGCCGGGTCAAAAGCTCCGGAAAGAAGATGAGAACAAGCTCATGCACATCGCCCTGCCGGTCGGCAAAGATGATGTCCTCATGGCCAGCGATGCTCTGGAATCTCACGGACAGAAGCTCACTCCTGGCGATAATGCTTACATTATGGTCCAGCCGGACAGCCGTGAAGAGGCGGACAGGATCTTCAAGGCCCTCTCCGTCGGCGGCAAGATCGAGATGCCCATTGCCGACCAGCCCTGGGGCGACTACTACGGGAGCTTTACGGACAAGTTCGGCATCGGGTGGATGGTCGACTACTCCAAGCCGAAGAAATAGTCCCGGCGGAGTTCCGCCGACTGTTTACAGCTCCTGGTCTTTCCAGGCCCCGTTGTATTTCGCGGTGCCCTTGCATTCCTGGAAAACGACGTGGCAGATCCTCATGCCCGGCATCAGCTTGATCTTGTTCCGCCCGGCGTTGTAGATCTCCAGGATCTGCCTGTTCGAGATCCCCGGAGCCAGGAAGGGCGCCGCGATATGGCTCATGAGCCCGATCCGGGCGAACCTCGAGCGCGAGTTCAGCCAGCCGCACACGTTTCCCGGGAGAGTGATTTTTTCCTTCGTGATCCCCAGCACCAGCTCCCCCGGTTCCAGCAGGTAGCCGTTGGCGATGTCGGTGAGCTTGGCCAGCGTCCGATAGTCGATGTCGGCCCGGGTGATGTGCTGGTCGGTATTGAAGACCCGCAACTTGTCATCCAGCGTCAGATCGATGGAGGCGGGGCCGACGGCGGTCTTGTCATAGGGCTCGATCTTGATCCGGCCGTCACGGATCTGCCGGAGGATCTCGGGTTTTGCCAGGATCATGTTGTACGCTCCCGGTCGGTTATCGACCGCCTATCAGATTAGTCCACCCGGCGTCGGTTGGCAAGGACGCAGCACCCCAGGCGGATCCGCTGATTCCTTGACGCCCGCCCGCCGCCGCGCCTATCATGGCCCCGTGATCCGGAATGGCACTGACCGCTGAAGATCTCCAAACGTTGAGGCGGGCCAAGGCGCTGCTGGAGCATCCCAGCCTGGCCGCCCGGTTGACGAACGCCTTGGCCTCGCCGCTCGAAAAGGGCCTGTCCCGGCTACCGCGCAAATGGGCCGGAGTCGTCCACTCGGCGACGCGAAGATCGATCGAAAAGGCCTTGGTCTTCGCGGTGGCGACCATGAAGGGCCGTCGCCGGTCCCGCCACTCCCGGGGGATCCACAAGATCGCGGTGATGACCTCCGGTGTTGCGGGAGGCGCCTTCGGCTGGGCCGGGCTTCCCCTGGAGCTGCCGATCTCCACGGTGATCATGCTGCGGTCGATCTCGGACATCGCCCGGGGCGAAGGCGAAGATCTGAACTCCCCGGAGACGATGTTGAACTGCCTGCAGGTCTTCGCGCTCGGCGGCCGATCGAAGGCCGACGATGCCGCGGAAACCGGATACTACGCCGTCCGCGCGGCCCTGTCCAAGGCGGTTTCCGACGCGGTAAAATATGTTTCCGAAAGAGGCCTGACCGCCAAGGGCGCTCCAGTCTTCGTCAGACTGGTCACGGCGATCGCCTCCCGCTTCGGCGTCGTCGTCTCGGAAGAGGTCGCCGCCATGAGCGTTCCGGCCATCGGCGCGATCGGCGGAGGGCTCATCAACACGATCTTCATGGATCATTTCCAGGACATCGCCGAGGGCCATTTTGCCGTCCGCCGGCTGGAACGACAATACGGGGCCGACCTGATCCAAAGCGAATATCACAAGCTGTGAGCGGAAAGCCGATCATCTCGAGTCGAGGAGAGATGCGCATGAGTAGCGCTTCTCCGCTCACTGAAGTGAGCCGAGCGGCCGCTGGCCCGTCGCCGATCATATAAAACAAGGAACGATTGACTTTGCGTTCTCACCTGCTATCATCGAAGTGATTCTCAATGCGCTTTGTGGGGAGTGTCATGAAGAAAACGTTCTTTGCGATTCTCGGGATTCTCATCGTCGTGTCCGCGGGGGTCTTGCTCATGGCCCAGGAAAAAAGCAAGATGACCCTCAAGGCTGGGGACGAAGTTTTCGCCTGCAACTGCGGGCAGGATTGTCCCTGTCAGACGCTGTCGCGCAAGGAAGGGACCTGCGCCTGCGGCAATCCCTTGGCCAAGGCCAGCGTCAAGTCCGTCGGCGACGGAACGGTCGTGCTTGTCATCGGCGATCGGGAACAGACCTTCAAGACGGTCGGCAAATACATGTGCGCCTGCGGCCCGGAATGCCAGTGCGGCACGATCAGCCAGAAGCCCGGCAAGTGCTCCTGCGGCGTGGACATGGTCGAGGTCAAGAAGTAAGAGGACATCCGGTCGCCGCCAGGGTCGGCGCTGCGCCTAGCATGTCTCCGGGCCCTTGTCCGCGGAGGGGAGGTCCAAGCCATGTGCCGGAACATCAAAACGCTCTTCAATTTCAGGCCGCCGGCGACCGATGGGGAGATCAGGGCGGCGGCCTCCCAGTACGTGAGGAAGATCAGCGGCTTCGCGAAACCGTCCGAGGCGAACGAAAAAGCCTATGAACGGGCCGTCGACGAAGTCGCCAAGGCGTCGTCGATCCTGTTGCGCTCGCTCGTGACGCCCGCTCCTCCTAGGGATCGCGAGGTCGAAGCGGCCAAAGCGCATGCCCGAGCGGTCCGCCGGTTCGGGTCGTAGCAAGGACTGCCGCAGGAGGGAAGAAAGATGGCATCCTCATCCAAAAAGGACGTCGCCGTATCGTTTCTTGAGATGGCTTCTTCCGGCAAGGTCCGCAAGGACGGCTGGTTCGGACTTTGGGATGCCCCCCTTTTTCCTTTCTGATTTTCGAAGGCTTCCGCTATAATTGAACGATTCCGGTCCAAAGGAACGCATCATGAAAAGCCAACGCTACCGCTCGATGCCCCCCGAGAACGCCGTCGGCCGGCGCGATTTCCTGAAGTCCGGCGGAGCGCTCGGCGCCGGCCTGATCCTGACCGGCCGTAGCCTCTTGGCCGCCCAGCAGACCGAGGGCCAGCAGCCCCCGGCCAAGCCGGCCGCAAAGCCTCCCCGGCCCAAGACCAATATCGAAGACGCTCTCAAGGTCCCCAAGACCAAATGGAGCCTGCCCGGACCGTTCCCCGGCCGGGTCATCGAGGTCTATGACCCCGCGGCCATGCCCGACGGAAAGGTCGACGCGGCCGTGGTCAAGGCCATGTTCGAGAAGGGCATCCGGGGGCTGACCGGAAAGAGCCTCAAGAAAAGCTTCGGACTGTTCTTTACCAAGGACGACGTGGTCGGGCTCAAGGTCAACCCGGTCGGGCCCGGTCTCATCAGCACCCGGCTCGAGGTCGTCGACGCCGTCATCGACTGGCTGACGTCCTGCGGCCTGCCGCGCAAGAACATCGTCATCTGGGACCGTTTCGACTACATGCTCAAGGACGCGGGCTTCACGCCCGAGCGCTATCCGGGCATTGGCATCGAAGGCCTGCAGACGATGGACGAGGCGGCCGCCGAGGGCAAGACCCAGGACAACAGCAAATGGCTGAGAGCCGACGGGACGCACGTCAGCGTCCCCAATTTTGATCAGAAGGTCTTCTATTGGGCCGACGTCGAGGGCCCCAAGGACCTGCCGTACCTCAACCAGCACGTCTTCAACGGCAAGTACTCCTACTTTGGGAAGCTGCTGACCCAGAAGCTGACCAAGATCATCAACATGCCTGCGTTCAAGAACACCGGCAACGCCATCTCCATGGCCACCAAGAATATCGGCTACGGCGCCGTCTGCAATACGAACCGGCTTCACCAGCCGCTCTTCCTGGACGTCTGTGTCGAGGTGCCGGCCTTCTGGCCCGTGCGCGACAAGATGGTCCTTAACGTCACCGACGGCCTGAGGTCGCAGTACGACGGCGGGCCGGACAAGAACGCCAAGTTCGCCTACATCGATAATCGCCTGTATTTTGCCTCCGACCCGTTCGCGCTGGACATGGTCTGCCACACCAGGATCGTGGCCAAGCGCAAGGAGATGGGCGTCGCGGTCAACGAGAATCCCCGCTTCACCGAGTACCTGCGCTATGCCGAGAAGCTGGGGCTTGGGATCGCCGACCCGGCCAAGATCGCGCATGTCAAGGTTTGACAGGCTTCTCATTGGAGTGATCTCGGCGTTCCTGGCGGCCGGCGGATCCCTCGCCGCGCGCCAGGCGATCCCAGGCCCGCCCGCGATCCCCGGGCCTGAATTTGCCCCCGGGTGGGCCAAAGCCGGTCCGCTCCGGACATTCACCGGCCAAGACCTCTTCAATCAGATCGACGGCGGGGCGGAGCTTTTTCTCGAGTTCGGGTTCGCCAGGCTCCGCCTGCAGGCCTATGCCCGGGACAAGGCCGAGCTGACGCTCAACGCCTACGAGATGGAGAGCGCCGCCTCCGCCCTGGGCGTCTACTTGATGAAGATGGGGAGAGAGACGCCGTTCCCCGAGGTCGCCGCCCGCAACTCCAGCGAAGACGTCCAGCTGACGATCCTCAAAGGCCGCTATTTCGTCCAGGTCGACAATCTGGGCGAGGTCCCCGCTTCGAAAACCGAGACCGTGGCTCTGGCCAACGCCTTTTTGGCCGGCGTAGCGGAGGAATCGGCCCCGACCCCGCTCGACGCTCTCCCCGCGGAAGGAAAAGTGGCCGGCTCCGAGCGCCTGATCCGGGGTCCCTATGGGCTTCAGCCCTACTTCACTTTCGGGGAAGGGGATATTTTATCTCTCGGCGGCAGAGTCTTTGGAGCGCTGGCCGCCTATCGAATGCCCGGCGGTCCGGCGTTCACCCGGCTGATCGTCCCTTACCCGCACCCGGATGCGGCGATCGCTGCATTCGCCTATCTCAAAGCCAACCTCGACCCCTATTTGAAAGTCACCGGCGATCGGCCCGACGGCTTCGACTTCGTCGATTTTCAGGCCAAGAAGGGTTCCATCGCCCGATCCGGCGCCATCCTGGAGATCCGGTTCAGCATCACGGATCAGCACCCCAGGCCCGAAGTTAGCGGGGCCAGATCCTAATCGCGACCGGGCCGGCGCCGGGCGCCTCGAACGGTCCGGGTGTCGGGTTCGACGTGCTCCTTTTCGCGCCGAAATAGTCGACGTCGATGCGGAGGGGTGAGCCGTCGGCCTGCTCGTATGGAAGCTCAGCTATGGCCGCCTGGCCGAGAAGATCTGTGGTCACAAGCCGGCGCGTCCGCTTCCCGAACGCCGTGTCTAGCGCGAGCTCCAAATAGAACCCGTCGGGCTTCTCGACCAGCTTGAGCGCCGGTTCAAGATCCGCCCTGTCAACGGGTTCGCGTTCGTGTCGGGATGCCTTGGCGCCCTTCAGGAATACGTTTCCCTCCATCCGTACGGGCATGGGTGCCGCATCGTACACGCTGAGATCGCCCGGGCCAACGAACAGATTGTTGAAATATTTGTCATCGCCGAAGGGATTGTCGTGCATCCCGGCCAGCTCCGTCGAGTGGGCCTTGTGGAACGGCGTCTG
>JADGNU010000132.1 GCA_017883305.1 Candidatus Aminicenantota bacterium
GGTAGGAGCGGAGGCGGCTGTCCAGGACGCTGCGCAGGATAACATTGCGCAGGGAAAAGAACAGGGCGCCGAGGAGCAGGGCCGTGCCCAGCAGGGCGACCGCGCCGATGCGCAGCGCCTTTCTGGCAAGGCGATGTTCGCGACGACCGCTGGTGGCCATCATAACTTCCCAACAGATAGGACTTTGGCGAGCTATCCCTTGTCGAATCTCTTGATACAGATCAGCTTATCATCGCCCTTATCGTAATAATCGCGGATTGTCGCCTCAAGAGCATACCCGGCGCTATCATAAAAAGCCCTTGTGGGAGCATATTTCTCGCGTCCCGAGGTCTCGGCAATCATCATTGTGCATCCCATCTTCATGGCCTGACGGTATGTCTCTTCCAGGAGTTTTTTTCCGATGCCTTTGCCCCTGAAATCATGATGTGTGGCGATCCAGTAGAGATCGAAGCACGATTTGGTCATTTCGATATGGCCGAAACACGAATAGGCCACAGCGACATCGTCGACCTCGGCAAAAACGAAGTGATAGCCCGACGATTCGCCGTCCGCAAGACGCTCCTCGACCAGTTCGACGGCGACATCGGTTTCAAAATCATAAAAGAACCCGGAAGACTCAACGATCTCCCTGATCCTTTTGACATCTTTCTTTAGGGGAGTTGTTCTGAATTTGAGTTCCATCTTTGCCTCCTTTCGAGTTTACAAGATTATTGTCATTAAGTGAAACCGGAGCACGCCGACCTCAGTTGTTTTTTCCCTTTTCGGCTTGGAGGTCCGCCTCGAGGTCTTCCGGGTGAGCCCGGCAATGGTATTCGATTTTGCTCGCCGAACGGTGCGCCTGAGAATAGGGCCAACCCAGACTCATCAGATGACGCTCGTGGAGTTCGTGGAGAAGGACGAACTTGCGCTCGGCCGAGGCGAGGTCGTCATCCAGCCAGACTTCGTTTCTCGGAATGAAGCGGTAGACCTTGTCGTGCCCGCCCTCGGTGAAGTCGATAAAGTAAACGCTCCGGACGAGCTCCCCATTAACGACCCAAACCTTGACCGTCCCGCTGTACTTTTTGAGCAGGGTTTTGTGGATGTCCTCGATGATATGCTCGCGGTTCAGGGATAAGACGGCTTTCACCAGCTGGCTCCGGCGGCGCTCCTGACATTCGACGGCGTCGGCCTTGACCAGGGCCTTGTCGTAACCCATCCCGCCAGCCATCAGCCGATGCTCGACGAGCAGGTGGTCGATGAAGAACTGTTGCTCGCCGGGTCCATGCTCCTGGTCGATCCAGAACTCGTTGCGGGGGATGAACCGGAACCGGAAGTGTTGGCCAAAATTGGTGAACTCTTCGTCGATCGATTTCCGGATGTATTGGCCGTTCACGATCCAGACTGAAACCTTGCCGATCTGATCGAGCTTCCTAACGTAAGGTTTTTTCATGCTTCCTCACCCCGAGAGAATTTCCGCCGGCTCGGGTGATCCCATCCTCCTCCCCGGCCAAATAGGATCCATGATGTTGGCCAGGACAACGAGGAGGGCACAGCCGATGACGTTGAACCATAGATAGGGGATTTTCGTGAAAAAGAAGCAGGCCAGAACGGTGAGTTCGGCGATGAGCGCGGCGATGAAGGTCGCGTTTCCGCCGATCTTCTTGAAATAGAAGGCGATGAGAAATATCCCGAGGATCGTCCCGTAAAACAGGGACCCCATGATGTTCACGGCTTCAATCAACGAGCCGAGGTGGTTCGCGAATTGGGCGAAGGCGATGGCGTAGAGCCCCCAAAAGATCGTGGCGGCCTTCGACACACGGACATAGTGCCGGTCCGGAGCGTCTCGCCGGACGAGACGTTTGTAGATATCGATCACGGTGACGGAAGCCAGGGCACTGAGCTCGGCGGACGAGGCCGACATCGACGCCGAGAGGATCGCGGCCAGGATCAGCCCGACAAGTCCGATCGGGAGATAGCGGGTCACGAAGCTCAGGAAGATGTAGTTCGTATCATTCGTCTCGGCCAGGGGGTCGTTTTTCTTGATCAGCCCGATGGCTTCCCGCCGGATGCCGGCTTCCGATTCCCTCACGACCCCGAGCTTCTTCATCGCCTCGGCCTCGTCCCCGTCATTGCGGTTCTCGATGGCCGCCAGCATCTGCCGGAGCTGCTCCTGCTTCTCCCCGCCCAGGCGTCGATAGTCCGTTTCGAGTTTCGTATAAGCTTCCGCGTAGGGACCGTTCCTCACATGGGTCGTTTCGACCGGGTTGAAAAACAGCGGCGGGGTCACGAACTGGTAAAAAACGAAGATCATGGCGCCGATGAAGAGGATGACAAACTGCATGGGGACCTTGAATACGCCGTTGGCAAGGAGCCCCATGCGGCTTTGGGCGACGGACCGCCCGGCAAGGTAACGCTGGACCTGCGACTGGTCCGTCCCGAAGTACGACAGGGCCACGAAGGCCCCGCCGATGAGGCCCGACCAGAAATTGTAGCGGTCGGCCCAGTGGAAGGTGAAGTCGACGACATTCAGCTTGCCCAGCTTTCCGGCCAGATGGACGGCGCCCGAGAACGAAATGTCGGGCGGCAGCCGGCGGAAGATCATGAAGAACGCGGCACCCATTCCCACGGTCACGATCGCCATCTGCAGGAGATGCGTCTTATTGACGGCCTCCGTCCCCCCCGCGGCCGTGTAGAGGACGACCAGGCCTCCGATCATGAATATCGTCAGGCGGAAATCCCAGCCGAGGATGACGGAGATGATCAGGGCCGGGGCCAGGATCGTGAATCCGGCCGCCAGCCCCCGCTGGATAAGAAAGAGCAGGCTCCCCAGGACCCGGTTCTTCAGGTCGAACCTCTGCTCCAGGAATTCGTAGGCCGTATACACCTTGAGCTTATGAAACAAGGGGACGGCCGTGATAGAGAGGATGACCATGGCGATGGGCAATCCGAAATAGAACTGGACGAAGCGCATGCCGTCGACGTAGGCCTGGCCGGGCATGGACAGGAACGTGATCGCGCTGGCCTGGGTCGCCATGATGGAGATCGTGACGCCGTACCAGGGGGTCGATTTGTTGGCCAGGAAATAGCCGCGCATGTCCTTTTTCCCCCGGGTCTTCCAGACTCCGTAGACGGCCACGAACAGGAGGAACGACGACAGGACGATCCAGTCCAGGGAATGCATGGGCTATGATCTCAGGATTTCTTCGTAAAAGGCCTCATAAAGCGGAATGATCCGGTCGGCGTCGAAGAACTCCTCGGCGCGTTTCCGGGCCTGCGCCCTGAAAAGGGCGTGCCGGGCCGGGTCGGTGAGAAGGGCCACGGCGCTCGCCGCCATGTCCGCGACGTCGCCCACGGGGAACAGATACCCCGTCTCCCCGTGCGTGATGACCTCGGGCAGGCCGCCGATCGCGGTGGCGATCACCGGGACGCCGCAGTTCATGGCCTCGAGGGCCGTGAGGCCGAAGCTCTCCTGCTCGCTGGGCAGGAGAAACAGGTCGGCGCAGAGAAAGAGGGCTTCGAGCTGGTCCTGTTCGCCCATGAACTGGACGTCGGCGTTGAGCTTCAGTTCCCGGACGAGCTGCTGGATGAACAGTCGCTCCGGCCCGTCGCCGATGAGGACGAGCTTGGCCGGGATACGTTCGCGGACCCGGGCGAAAATGCGCACGACGTCCGCGATCCGTTTCACAGGGCGGAAATTGGAGGCGTGCATCAGGATCTTCTCGCCCCGCGGCGCCAGCGTCTCCCTCGAGCACAGGTCGCGATTCTGCGCGGGCCTGGCGATTTCGACAAAGTTGGGGATGACCCGGATCTCGCGCCGGATGTCGAATTCCTCGACCGTGCGTTGCATGAGGTAGCGGGAAACGGCCGTCACACCGTCGGACTTCTCGATGGCGAACTTGACGACCCGCTGAAAGGACGGGTCGGCGCCGACCAGGGTGATGTCCGTGCCGTGGAGGGTCGTGATTGTCTTCAGGCGCTCGGAATTGAGGATCTGCCTGGCCAGGTAGGCGCTGGCGGCGTGCGGCACCGCGTAATGGGCATGGATGATGTCGAGGCCGCGGGTCTCCGCGATCTCGACCAGCTTGGTGACCAGGCTCAATTCGTACGGAGGGTACTTGAACAGCGGATAGGTCGCGACCTCGATCTCGTGGACGAAGATGTTCCGGTAAAACGTGCGCAGGCGAAACGGCGTGGCATAGCTGATGATATGGACCTCGTGGCCTTTCTTGGCCAGGCCGATGGCCAGCTCCGAGGCCACGACCCCGCTGCCGCCGTGCGTCGGATAGCAGACGATCCCGATCTTCATGCCGGACCTCATGGGATTGTCCAGAGGTACTCGGGTCCGAAGAATCCGACGGGGTCCTCCACCCGGATGGCCTCCCTGACCAAAAAGGGCTCGCCGAACTTGGCGCCGATATGGGCGCCGTAGTTCCTGGCCCGGGTTTCGACGGTATCGAGAAACTCTGGCCGGCCGATGAGCGTTCCGTCGCTCTCGGGTCCGGCCTGGTCCGGATGGTGGAATTGGGATTCATAGGCCCGGACGGCGTCCATTCTCCTCTCGTGGGAGTCGGAGATATCGACGATAAAGGAGGGGGTGAACTCGAACCTGGTCTGGTAATAGATGATCTTATAGGGCCGGAAAGGGGGCTCGCCCGTTTCGATCTTCCTCAATCCCGAGAGGTAGGCCGCCTGGCGCACAAGATGCGAGGCTTGCTCATGGTCGGGATGACGGTCGACCCAATACGGCGCGAAGACGATCTTCGGCTTTTGGGCGCGCAGGACGGCGATGATCTTGAGCTTGTTCTCCCAGGTCGCCTCGACCCGCCCGTCGGGGATGTCCAGCATTTGATGGACTGTCAAGTCCATGATCCCGGCGGAGTTCGTGAACTCCCGGGCCCGGATTTCGGCGCTGCCCCGTGTCGCCATCTCCCCCTGGGTCAGCACGACGACGCCCGTCTTATGGCCCAATCCCGAAAGTTTGACCAACGTGCCGCCGCAGCCGAGCTCGACGTCGTCGGCGTGGGCCCCGAACGCGAAGGCATCCAAGTCCATGACCGTCTCCTTGCCGGGCGAAATCCCTCACATCACGAGAAACTGATGGTCCGCCACATCGATATCGATAGCCTGGTCGAGTTGGTCGATAAACGGAGCGCCATATTTGATCAAGTACGGCACGATATTGAAGACCCGTTCCTGAAGACGCTGGTTGGGGAAGAGGTTGTCGAGGGCCTTGTGGAGCTGCTGGACCGCGATGTCGTTCCGTTTTCGGGCCGCCTGCTGCACCTTCTTTTGTAGGAAGTCCAGCTGCTGGTTCATTTTCCCCTTGGCCCGATCAGCGGATTCGGTCAAGCCCGGATCGAAGGCCAGGATCTCCGCCTTCACGCCGGCATAGTCCCGCTCGAGATGATCGCGGGCGAGGAGCAGGGCCTGGCCCACGGAATCCGGGATTTCCTGCTTGGTGATTTCTCCGATCGCCCCGGCCGCGTTGCGCCAGAGGTCCGGGACGCTCAGACCGTACTTCTTCAGGATATGATCGATCTTCCTTTCGACGATGGTCACGTTCTTCCGCGGATAGATCACGGGCATCGGCAGTCCGAAGGCCTCATAGACGCCTTTCAGCTGGCCGAAATAGGCGATTTCGGAAGGACCGCCGACATAGGCCACCGTTGGCAAGACCGCGTCCTGATAGAGCGGGCGCAGAAGGACATTCGGACTGAACAAAGAGGGCTTTTCTTTGGCCAGCTTGAGGAGGTCCTCTTTCGTGGCCATCGCGGGAAGGCCTTTGATGTCGTAGGCGCCGTCTTTCCATTGGATGGCCTGGCGTTCCCGCTCCGCGTAAAATTGGTTGAGGATCCCCTCGTGGAGGGGGATCTGGGCCTCATATCCGGCCTGGCGCAGCCGCTCCGACGCGGCGACGGCCCGCCGGGTCGAGGGCGACCCCTCGGCGATCTCGCGAAAAAATATTTCGCGCCCCATCTCTTTCAGGCGGGGATGGCTGGCGTCGATGAGGACGAGGCCGCGGGATTTGAACAGCCGGGTCATCCAGCGGCCGAAGGCTTCGACATAGGACCGGCCGGGCTGGTAGGCTTCGCTCAGGGAGCCCAGGATGTCCGCCTTGAATTCCGTGTCCAAGGTCAGGTCCTTGAGCTGTTCGAGGCAATCGCCGATATCCCGGGGCAAGGGGATCTTCGAAACGGGGACCTTCGATTCGCGCGAAGGCGTCGGACAACGGATCTCCCGAAGCCGGTTGTCTTTGTCCAGGAGGGCGATGTGATCGATCTCCGCCAAATCGTGATCGTCCGAGGCCAGCCAAAAGACCGGCACGAAGCTCCCGAGACCGCGATGGTTGAGAGTGTCCGCAAGCTTGATCGCGGTCAGCGCCTTGTAGATGGTGTAGAGCGGCCCGGAAAAAAGCCCGACCTGCTGTCCCGTGACCACAACGCAGGCCTCATCCCGGGCAAGTTTCGCGATCGCGCCCTGGGTCTCTGGCCCGCAGCCGTAACTTTCGTTTTGTCCGCTCAGGACCGCGGCCAGATCGTCCCGGGCGATTTGGCGCGACCGGACTCTTTCGGTTTGGCGCTCAAAAGCGGCGGGCTCCCGAAAGTCGCCGTTGTAGAACTCGCGCACCTTGCCAAAGTCATAGAGGTAATCCTCGACCAGGGCCGGAAGATGCACGTGCCATGTGGGAGCCGTCATCTATCTGAACGCTCTGGTGAAAATGGTGAAGAGCAGGATCTGGAAGGCCAGATTCAACAGGACGACGCCGTACAGACGGCCCCATGACGAGAAGAAGGGAGGCCGCCCCTGCTCGTCCTCATCTTCTTTTGTCGGATGGTTTTTCAGTGGCTTTCCCCGCCGAGATGATATTGGCAAAAAGCCGGAACGCGCCCGGCACGCCGGCCGGCAGCTGCCGGAACCAGGCGTAGGCGGTGTAGACGAAAATTCCCTTGCCATACCGGCCGTAGAGCAGACCGCCCGTTCGATCGGGCTCACCGGGGTCGTGGCAAGCCAGGACCGTCTCATATTTCTCGTCCCATTGGGAAGCGAAATACAGGCCCCGCTCCTGGATCCAGCCCTTAAAATCCTCAGGCGTGATCTTGTTCGGGACGTTCAGCAGCGGGTGGCCGGGAGCCAGGAAGACCATCGGAGCGTTCTCGACACTCACCCGATCCCTGCCGATCGTGAAGGGATAAGGACCGATGCGTTCGGGCAACGAACCGGAGGCCACGTTATACTGGACGACGAGCGTCCCGCCGCGGTCGACGTACTGGAGGAGCTTCTCCGTCACGAGCTTGAGGATATTCCGCGTATTATAGGCCCTGACCCCGGTGATGATCGCGTCGAATGGGGAGAGATCCCCGTTCTCGAGCATCTCGTCGCTCAGCTCGACCACGTCATAGCCGAGGTGTTGGAGGGCCTGGGGGACCTCATCCCCCGCGCCCATGATGTAGCCGATCCTTTTCCCTTCTGTTTTAATGTCCAGCTTGACGACCTTCAACCGGCTATCGGGGAAACAGACCTGGCGGCGAATATGGGGGTAGGAGATTTCAACCAATTCCCGGCTGAACCTTTCGCCTCCGGCTTCGGCTTCCGCCGTGAGGTCGGTCTCGCCGGCGGCTTCCGGCGGGGTCACGTCGAACGTGACCTCGACCTCGTCATATTTGCCGGTCAGGGAAAAAGGCTGGCGGGCCGGACTGATCTTCCATGCCTCCGGCCCTTTGAGCCGGACCTCGCCGGCGACATTCGGGGAGTGGCTCTTCAGCCGGAGCTTGACTTTTTGGGAATTCACCCCGGCGAAGATACGGACTTTGTCCTCGACCTGGACGGTCAGGCGCGGCCGGATCTCGAAGGGACGCAAAAGCTCACCATTCACCTGGTCCGTCCAACGGAAGCCCACAGGGACCGAGTATTCCAGAAGATGTCCGCCGGCGTTCAG
>JADGNU010000133.1 GCA_017883305.1 Candidatus Aminicenantota bacterium
CGGTCGGGCGGGTGGTTCGGCGGGCTGTAGATCGTGTAGAGCTTGACCGCCGTCTTGGCGATGACATTGTGCTGCGTCCCCGCCGGGACGATGATGGCGTACCCCGGACTGAACTTGGAGGCCCGGCCGTCCATGACGACCTTGCCTTCGCCGGATTCGATCCTGAAGAACTGATCCACGGCCGGATGGACTTCCATGCCGATGTCCTCGCCGGCCTTGAGGCTCATGACGACGAGCTGGCAGTATTTCGCCGTGAAGAGCACCCGCCGGAAGTTCCTGTTCCCTTCCGTGATCTTCTCGATGTTCTTGATATAACCGGGCATCGCGACCTCCTCGCTGATTTGGGCCGGTCGGCCGGCCCCCTCCATCTTAGCACCGCCGGGGCACAGAATCCAATTCCGGAATATTCCGGGATCTTTTGCCGGATCGGCGTCTCCGAGCCCCAATATGGCACGTTTCTTGGATTCTCCATAATGGCGGATCTCGGACTCCGCCCCATTTCGAGAGCGAGGAGATATGACATGGCCCAACAGAGAAGGATCTACCTCAACATCCCCGTCAAGGACCTGAAAGCCTCGGTAGCTTTCTTCACCGAGCTCGGCTTCGAGTTCGATCCGCGGTTCACCAACGAGGACGCCACGGCCATGGTCATCGGCGACGGCAACGCGGTCATGCTGCTGAACGAGGAGTTTTTCAGGACCTTCACCAGGAAGCCGGTGGCCGACGCGTTCTCGACGACCGAAGCCATCATCTCCATTTCGGCCGATAGCCGGGAAGCCGTCGACGAAATGGTCCACAAGGCTCTCGGAGCTGGCGGCAAAGAGTCCCTCGAGCCCCTCGAGATGCCCGGGATGTACGGCTGGAGCTTCCAGGACCTCGACGGGCACCTATGGGAAGTCCTCTTCATGGACAAGAGCGCCTTGCCGAACGCCTAGCTGCGGGGCACTGGCCGGCAGCCGGCCGGCGAGGATTGACTTCCAGGGCATAGAAAGATAGATTTGCCGCAACGAGCGTGGGACGTGTGACATGACCGAACCTCCTTGCCCCGCCTGGTTGTCCTTCACGTTGACGAACATCTTCCGGCGGATGGCCCACCATCCGGTCCGCCTCCTCGGCCCTTTTCTCAAAGAGGGCGACACGGCTCTCGATATCGGCTGCGGACCGGGTTACTTCACCATCCCCATGGCCCGGATGGTCGGCGATCGGGGTTGGGTCGTGGCCGTAGACATTCAGCGGGAGATGCTCGAACGGACGCGGCGGAGCGCGGAGCGGGCCGGGGTTGCCGGCCGGGTCCGTCTTCATCTGGCGGCAGAGGACAGTCTCGGATTGGACCTCAAGGCCGATTTCGCGCTCGTCTTCTGGATGGCCCATGAGGTCCTCCGCCTCGAGCACTTCTTCGGCGAGATCCTGGCCGCCCTCAAGCCCGAGGGCAGCCTTCTTCTTGTCGAGCCGAAGGTTCATGTTCCAAAGCGAAGGTACGCCGAGATCGTCGCGGCTGCGAAGAGCGTGGGCTTCACGTCGCACCAGACCGACCCCGTCCGGCTGAGCCGGGCGGTCTTGCTTTGTCCCGGGGCTACTTCCAGATCTCGGGGATAAGGGGATACTGGGTTTTGAAGCCCAGGATGGCCAGGTAGAGCCCGTAATCGGGATAGTTCCGCCGGAGCTCCCTCAGGTTCTCCATCGGGTCGTAGGGCGTTCCCTCGGGGATCTCGTGGCCGACGCACTCCGACAGGAGATGGAGCTTCTTTGACATCCAGGCGTCCAGGACGACCGGCAGCCGGAAGGGCGCAAGGCCTGCCAGCCGCTCGTCGCGTCCGATGATAGGCTGGGTGATGATGAAGGTCGCTCCGGCGTCCACCTTCCGTTTCATCTTCTCGATCTCGGCATCCTGCGGCTCGTAAGGGTTGAAGGCGACGCCGCAGGTGAAGCGTCCCGGGTGCTCCCGGTCGATGTAGCGGAGGAGCTCGACGGACGTCACCGTCGTGCATTCGATGCCCACCTCGGCCGGCTCGAGCCGGTGGAGCCGCTGGCTGCCGTCGCCGGAGACGACGAGCAGGTGCCGGCCGCCCGGGGCTTCGAAGGCGCTGAGGATCTCGTCGAGCTCCTTTCTCGGGTGGAACGTATTGAGGTGGACCATGAGCTGGTCCGGGTGGACGGGCAGGCCGAGGAGGTCGATCGTCTCCATGGCCCCGTAGCTCAGCAGGCCCATGGGGTTGTCGGTGATACAGACGATCCAGCCCGCCTCGACGACCTTCTTGTATTTGTCTTCGAAGACGAGCAGGTCCTTCTCGACGTCCTCGGACGAGCGTTTGGGGGTCTGGAGCTCGACGTGGAAGATCTTATCCATAGAATTCCTTGAGCCGGATGAGCGTTTCGTAGCCTTCGAGCTTGAGGATGTCTTGGAGGCAAACCAGGGCCGGGTGGCCGGCCGGAAGGATTTCGTACTTGCGGACGGTCGAGCCGATGATCGTGTCGAGGCCGAGGGGCATAGCTAATGTCAGAAAGGCGCTTTCGAGCGGCCCTTTGACCGGCGAGCCGTCCCTGGTCTTGGACGGCAGCATGACCGTGAAATTGCTCAAGCCGACCGACAAGTGGACGCCGGCGAAGGACGGGTCCTTGTGGATGAGGGCCAGGGAATCCAGCACCCGCTTGAGCTGGCCCTCGCTGTCGCTCGCGACCGGGGCGATGCCCGGGTCGATGATGGCCTGGTCGCTGGTAAAGCCGGAGACACGACGGCGGGCCTCCTCGAGAAGAGTGCGGGCCGTCTCCCGGGTCTCCTCGGCGGTCTTATTGGCATTGGCCGAGCTCGCGCCGCGCTCGAACCGTTCCGATGACATGAGGATAGGGATAAAGGGCCGGACCGCCCAGAGATCGAACATCGCCAACCGGAGCGGTGAGATCGAGTTCAGGATGGGTTGTCTCCCGCCGGCCCGCTCGAGGTCGTAGGCCCTGAGCCCCGCTTCGGCGATGGCCGGGTCCGGCGTGTCGATCGACAGGGGCTTGGCCGTGACCGATTGGATGCGGCGGACGAGATCGGCCATGAACGCGGGCGGGCGTGAGCCCACGTTGACGTCGATCCAGGCGGCGCCCCTCTCGTCCTGGCCCCGGGCCAGTTCGAGAAGACCGGGGATATCGTTCTCGTCGAAGAGCTTCTTTGTCGACGGCACGGAATCGTTGACCGATTCGCCGATGATCGTCAATCCCGGGATGGCCATGAGGATATCTCCTGACGCTGGGAAGATAGCCTCTGGCGCGGTCCTTGTCAATGGTCCCCACGCCCTTGACCGCATCGTCGAAAAAGGATTCACTAAGGTCGGAGATTGAGGCCCATGAACGGATATCAACGCATAGGCGCCGCTCTCGCGGGCGTGCCTCCCGACCGCGTCCCGGTCATGCTCCACAACTTCCTGATGGCCGCGCGGGAGGCGGGATTCTCGCAGCGGCAGTTCCGCGAGGATCCGGCGGCGATCGCCGGGAGCTTCATCCGTGCCGTCGAGACTTATGGTTATGACGGGGTCCTGGTCGACGTCGATACGGTGACGGTGGCCGAGGCCCTGGGGGTCAAGGTCGATTGTCCCGAGGACCAGCCGGCGCGCTGGGCCGGGCCCAGGATCTCGAGCCTGGCCGAAGTCAAGGATCTAACTCCGCCGGATATCGCCGGTCATCCGCGCATCATGATCTGGCTCGAAGCGGTGCGGCGGCTCAAAGCCCATTTCCGCGACGAGGTCTTCATCCGGGGCAACTGCGACCAAGCCGGATTCTCGCTGGCCTCGATGATGCGCGGCCCGGCCGATTGGATGATGGACCTCATCGACGAGGGGAACAGGGAAGACGCCCACGCTCTTCTCTCTTATTGCACGGATGCCGCGATCGCGTTCATCCGGCTCATGGCGGCGACAGGGGCCGACATGGTCTCGAACGGCGACAGCCCAGCCGGCCCCGACCTCATCTCTCCGGCCATGTACGCCGAATTCGCCCGGCCTTATGAGACAAGGCTCGTCGACGAGGCTCACGCGCTCGGCCTGCCCTATGCCCTTCACATCTGCGGCAACACGACCCGGATCCTCGACGGCATGCTCGCGACCGGAGCCGACGCTCTCGAGCTCGACTACAAGACCGACGTTCGCGCGGCGCGCGACGCGATGAGAGGCCGGGCGACGTTTATCGGGAACATCGACCCGAGCTCGGTCCTGGCCTGGGGGACCCCCGCGCTCGTCGAGGCCAGGACACGCGAGCTTCTTGGGGCCTTTGCCGGGACCCCCGGGTTCATCCTCAACGCGGGCTGCGCCATCCCCGCCGAAACCCCTTCAGCCAACCTCCGGGCCATGATCGCCGCGGCCCGCGGCTGATCAAAAAAAAATTGATTTTGCTTGCGCGGGCTTTTTATGCTAGGATATCGCCCGTAATTCCCCCTTAGCTGGGGGCGCGGGTCGGATAAAGGCACGGAGGCCTGTGGCCCAAACAGCCGGCGTTCTCCTCTCCTTTATTGCGATCGATTTCTTGAACAGGGCGGTCCGGTAGCACCGGACGGACCCATCGTCGAAGGAGACGAGATGAATATTTACGTCGGCAACCTCTCATTCAACCTGACCGAGGAAGACCTCCGCACGGCCTTCGGGGCCTACGGATCGGTCGAAAAGGCGGCCATCATCACCGACAAGATGAGCGGCCAGTCGCGCGGGTTCGGCTTCGTCGAGATGCCGAACAGGGAAGAGGCCGTCAAGGCTATCGAAGGCCTCAACGGCAAGGACCTCAAGGGCCGCAACCTCAAGGTCAACGAAGCTCAGCCCCGGCCGGCCGGCGGCGGCGGCGGCGGCAGAGGCGGATTCGGCGGCGGCGGCGGCGGCCGCGGCCGTTACTGATCGCCGGACCACAGATACGCGGGGGCTCGTGCTTTCGGCACGTGTCGCCAAGTAACTGGAACGTCTGAAGGGCCCGTTCCCTTCCGGGGACCGTCCCTGATGGGGAAGACTAGGTCTGCAACCTCGAGGCGGGCGCCTCATCTGGGGCGCCCGCCTTTTTTTTCGGGTGGCGAGACGAAATGAACATCAAGGCCATCAAAGCGACTCCGTTCGGCCCCGTCGTTCTGGTTTGGGCCGACCTGGAGGAGTCACCCAAGGTCTTCCGGGTCCTGCTCTCCCGACCGGAGGCTTCGGCCTTCGACTTGGCCGAGGAGTTTTACTCCGAAGCGCGGCCGGGGTCCTGCCGCGAGATCGATATCGTCGCGGCGTCGATCCGCGAATTTCTGGCCGGCCAAGATGTCTCTTTCTCCCTCGATATCGCGGCTTTCGAGACGTGCCCCTCCTTCCAGCAGGCCGTCCTGCGCGCCGAGCATGCCATCCCGCGCGGCCGCGTCAGCACCTACGGGCTCATCGCCGCGCACCTCGGCGACCGGAACGCCGCCCGGGCCGTGGGCAACGCTTTGGCCACGAATCCCTTCCCTCTCATCGTGCCCTGCCACCGGGCGGTCCGCTCCGGCGGAGACCTCGGCGGCTTTCAGGGAGGCCCGGCGATGAAGCGGGCCCTGCTCGAGCGGGAGGGGATCGCCTTCGATGAGGCCGGCCGGGTCGTCGTTCCCTTGTTTCATTATTCCTGACGTTTCAAGGAGGCTGACAATGGCTGACCACCCGCTTACAACCATGCGGAAGCTCGATCCGGGATTCATGAAGCACGTCGACGAAACGGACGCGCTCGTCTATTGCGACGGCGCCTTGCCGCGTCGCATCAAACTTCTCATCGCCATGGCCTTCGACGCGGCCAACGGGGCGCCGGGCGGCGTCCGGGCCCTCGCGGAACAGGCCCTGCAGGCGGGCGCTACCAAAGAGGAGATCGCCGAGGCGCTGCGCGTCGCCTTCCACCTGTCCGGCGTCGGCTGCCTCTATGCCGCGTCGTTCGGCCTCAAGGACCTTCTAGACTAGGCGCGAAAGTCCCCCGTGCATCCCGGGGCAGCATCTTTCACCTGTGATTCAGCCGCCCGCCGTAATACCCTTCTATGATTGCTCCCAGGATGAGGCACGTGTTGCCGGCCAGGTAGATCCAGTGCCCCGGGCTTTCGGGGGCTTCTTCGAAGATGCCGAGGGCGGCGATCCTCCAGATGACCAGTGGCAGGCTCAGGGCGGCCATTCCATAGGCCGTCAAGATCTTCCTTCTGAAGATCAACCCTTTGGCGCCATGGTAGCGCTTTTTCCACTCCGACCATCCCGTGAGTATCGTCGGCATCAGCATGACGGTTCCTCCGAGAAGCGCCACGTTCGTGGCGAGCTCGAAGCAAACGGGAGCCATGAAAAGGTGGAGGATTTGAAAGCCGAACGCGGTGCCGAATAGCGAGATCGGGAAATGGGTGAGATAGACATGCCAGTGCATGCGGCGATGCAGAGCGGGAACGCCTGACGGCGACGCCGTATTCACCGGATCGGTCATGCTCTTGCCAGCTCCTTACTCTTGGACATTAATAGGCTTTTCGGCCCGGGCCGTCAATTCGAGCGCTGGGAGCCGGTCCTCGAACCTTCCATCCGAAATTGACCTTGCGGCGCAGCCGGTGATACGATTCAGGCTCCACATGGAGGAGCTCATATGATCACCCCAAGACGCCTAGGATTCGCCCTTGCCACGGTGTTTTTGGCCGCCGGGGCCCATCAGGTCTTGAGCCGGTCGGCGCCGGCCGAGGACGGGAAACCGAGGATCCTATGCATCGGTGCCCACCCGGACGACGCCGAGTCCGGGGCGGCCGGAACGGCGGCCCTTTGGGTGGCCAAGGGCTATCACGTCAAGTTCGTAGCCGTGACCAACGGTGATATCGGCCACTGGAGGGATTCGGGCCCGGAGCTGGCCCGGCGGCGCAAGGCGGAGGTCGCGCACGGAGCGAAGCTCATCGGCTACGACTTCGAGATCCTCGACAATCATGACGGCGAGCTCCAGCCGACGATCGAGAATCGCAAGGCGATCACCCGCCTGATCCGGGAGTGGAAGGCCGACGTGGTCATCACCCACCGTCCGAACGACTATCACCCCGACCACCGCTACACGAGCGTCCTCGTCCAGGATTCGGCCTACATGGTCACGGTACCGAAGTTCTTGCCCGAGGTTCCGGCCCTGAAGGACAATCCGGTATTCCTCTATTTCTCCGACCGCTTCCAAAAGCCCTATCCGTTCGAGCCCGACATCGCTGTCGGCATCGACGCGGTGATGGACGCGAAGCTCGAGGTGCTGCTGGGCATGGTCTCGCAATTCTACGAAGGCGGCGTCAGCGGCTCGCCCGAGCTTCTCTCGACCGATCCTGGATATCAGAAGGCCCGTTGGGCCAGTCTCCGGGAGCAGTTCACGAATCGGCAGCTCGGCGTGACGGCGCTCTGCCGGAAGAGTCTCGAGGAATGGTACGGCAAGGACCGCGCGGGGGCCATCCGTTTCGCCGAAGCCTTCGAGATCGGCGAATACGGCCGGCGTCCGGACAAGGCCGAGATCAAGAGGCTCTTCCCCTTTTATTGACAGGAGGGGTCCGCTGCGGGCCTTGACACTAGGCCGAAGCCTGCCTAGATTGTTGGAGGGAGGAACCATGACGACAAAGAACCTCGTGGGCGTTACCGTACTGGCCGCGGCCGTCTCGGCCCTCGTCCTGGCCGGGTTCGCTTCCGACAAGATCTCCGACGACGCCAAGATCTTTCAAACCGAGCTCGAGGCCATGAAAGGCCAGGAACCCCGGCCGATCCTGAACAAGCTCGCGGCCTGGAAGTTCGAAGCCATGGCCGCCTGGATGGCGGACTCTCCGGAAACGAAGGATTTCAAAAAGTTCAACAAAGGCAAAACCAAGTTTTCGAAGAAGGAGCTGGCCGAGATCTTCAACCCGCTCGGGAAATTCAAGATCGCGGTCTACGGGATCCTGGTGGCCACGGATTCTGCCACCTCGGGCTCGGTCGA
>JADGNU010000013.1 GCA_017883305.1 Candidatus Aminicenantota bacterium
TGGGCTATTTCCTCCTGGCCGACCTCTACAATCGCGTCGGGGAAAACGCCTTGTCTGAGGAGAACGCCCGGAAGGGCCAGGCGGCGACCGCGGCGGCCGCGACCGCCCGGAGATAGGACGGGACTCAGATCTCGAACTTGCGTTCGAGCGAGGCCTTGCTCCCGTCGGTCGTGTTGGTCACGAGGATGTTCAGCGTGTAGGAGCCGGGCTTTAGGGGAGCGACAGCCTGGGCCTCGAAATCCTCGGCCAAGGCCTGTTTCACGCGGGCCTCCGGGATATCGATGGGGAAGGCCTGTGAGAACGTCCAGGCCTCCGCGCCGGCCCCGTCGACGACCTTCATCGTCACTTCGAGCGTCGCCTGAAAGCTCCGACCGGAAGACTTCATCCAGATGTTCTTGTTGGGGATGGAAAGCGTGAAGCGCGTCGACCCTCCGTCCCCGACCTCGATCCGGACGTCGAGTCCGGCGATGGCCGAAGCGTAGTGCGCTTCACCAGGCTGGGCCATCCGCTCTTGCGGCTTGTTATATTCGGTCTGGGCCCGGGTGATCACGGCGATCTGCCCGGCGCTGTCCGGGGAGATGCGGTAATCGTCGTTCCAATACTCGTCGATGAACACGATCGTGTAGAGCCCGTACCACCAGATCTCCGTGGGCAGGCCGTAGAACGTGACCCCCCGCGGATAGGTGACGCGAGTATCGGGAGGACCGAGCGTGATGTAGACCCGGCCCCGGTCCTGGAGCCAGCCCGGAGAGCCGCCGCCCGAGAAGAGCCGGTTGGACCGCTCGATCCGGTTGTAATAATCCACCCGGTACTCGTTCTCCGGGGTCACGGGAGTCGGGTCCCGCCTCTTCCAGAAGTCCTCGATGAACGGCTCGCGGGCCTCCGGAGACAGGGCCAGGAAAGCTTTTCGCTCTTCCGAGGTGATCGTGTAGCGGACCTTGGAGATGAAATCGCGGCTCTTGGGGTCGAGCTCCTTCAAACCCCGGGTCGAAGCGCAGGCGGCGACGAGCGGGACGGCGGCCAGGAAAACGGCCAAGCGCGATAACCGGGCGTTCATCAGTTCACCTTGATCTTGTCCTGGATCGCGGCCAGCTTCTGCTTCACCTCGGCTTGGTTCGGACTGAGCTCGAGGGATTTTTTCCAGACGGTGATCGCGCCGGCGAGATCGCCCGTCTGGACATAGCAGTCGCCGATCGAGTTGAGGACCAGGAGATTCGTCCCGAAGTAGGTCAGGTAATCCTTATAGAAACCGATGGCTTCGCCGTAGCGGCCGACGGCCTGGGCGCTCTCGCCGAGGTACTGGGCGAACTCGTAGTTCTTCTTGTCCCGATAAAACGGCGTGGCCAGTTTCTGGATGCCCTCATAATCCTTGAGCTCGAAGAGGACCTGGCAGAGGTCGAGCGCGTAGGGCACGGAATCCGGCGACCGGCGGGAGGCTTCTTCGAGCAGCGGCCGGGCCTTGGCCGCGTCCCCCGCCTTCAAGTACTGCATGCCTCGGATGTCGACATAGGAGGGGTCGTTCGCCGGCGGAAGCGGGGGATACATGATCCATGCGCGGGGCAGGGACGTATTGAGGCTGATATAGAACGACGCCTTGGAGGACAGGACCGTCGTCTTGGCGGAATCGAGGAGGTCGACGTTAGCTGAATAATAGTCGGGGGGGAAGTTCGCCAGAGGGAAATCCTCCATGACGCGGAGCGGGTTGGGCGCGTCCTTCAGGGGCTTCGTGATCGCGGCCACGACCTGGTCGCTCCGGACGAGGGTGATCGAAAGGCTGCCGTTCGCCTTCAGCTCGGAGGTCAGGCCGCCGAGCTCGCAGAACAGGGTCAGGGTGTCTTGAACGGTGAAGTCGTTCCTCGGCGAGGCGACGATCTGGGTCTCTCCGAAGGTGAAGGGCTTGATCTGGCCCGCGAAATTGGGGTTGCGGACGACCCGGTTGGCCAGGATGGGCGTCGTCAGCGTCAGGGTGTTGGCGGGCGGGATCTTCAGGGCCGCTTCGACGGAGGTGAACTCCTTGGAGACGGTGTTCTTCCAGAGGAGACTGACCTTATAGTCGCCCTCGATGAGAGGGAAGGCGTCTTGGTAAGACACGCGGCGGTCCCGGATCTTGGAGAATTGATCGCCGTTGAGTTCGAGGGGGACCCGGCGGTCGAATTGATAAACGGTTTTGCCCGCGGAGTCGGAGACGATGCCGTTGACATCGAAGACGGTCCGGTAGAGGCCCTCGAAGCGCTCGATGCTCAGCCGGGCCGGCTCGATGAGGAAATGGACGAAGGCCCGCCCGGCGGCGTCGCGGGTGACCTGGATAAGGGCGTCGTTCTCGATGTAGTTGGCCGTATACTCGACCTCGACGATGTCCCGGTACTTGAGGAGCTTCTCGGCGTAGGCGTCCTTGACGCTCTCATAGCCCATCTTCGGGATCCTCTGGCTGATCAGGATGTCGGACGCCATGGTGGGATTCATGCCCATGACGTAGTCGCCGGGGATGAGAGACATCGAGACGTCGGCCACCGACGGGTCGACGGTCTGCCTCAGCTCGCCCCAGGCCTGGAGGTAGTTCGTCATGTCGCCGTTGTAGAACGGCATGAGCTTCTGGGGGCCGTCCCGGACCGGGGAATAGAGGACGTAGTCGCCCGCCCCGTCCTTCTTGAAGAACACGATGTTAAAAGAGCTCGGCATGCCCGCGCCGTTGATGCCGGAGTAGAACCAGATTTGCAGCGGGTAGAGGTTCGTCTCGCTTTCGTACCGGGCGATGTCCTTCGGCTCGCCCAGGGTGATGTAAACACGGCCCATGTCGGACCGCCAGCCGCCGGACTGCAGGCCGCGGCCGAAGTTCTTGTTGGCGTATTCGATGCGGCGATCGTGCTCGTCCTTGAATTTGTTCTCGGGCGTGTTCGGGTCCTCGTCCCGGGCCTTCCAGAAGGCCGTGATGAACATCTCCCGCTCCCGGTCGTTGGCGAGCTGCAGGAAAACATCCTTCTCCTTGGGCGAGATGATATAGACGACTTCCTCTTCGAGCCAGGTCCGGTACCGGGGCGTCAGGTCCTTGACCGCCGTCTTCTGCGCGGCGGCCGGCAGCGCGGCGAGCGCCAGGGCGCCGACGAGAATTGCGATCGATTTCAGTCTCATAAAGGAGTCCTTTCAAGTCCGGGGGACAGTCCAGTGTACCGCGTCCGCGGCCCTTTTTCAAGGCGGCGGGCGCGCCGCTTCGAGGGCCTCGCAAGCGGGCCGAAAACGCTTGCAATCGTCTCTCTCTTTACCTAAACTGAGTTCTCTGCCATGAAGTTTCTTGCCGATCTTCATATCCACTCGAAGTACTCGCGGGCCACATCGCGGGACATGGTCCTCGACGCGATGGCGCCGTGGGCCAAGGTCAAGGGGATCTCCCTCCTCGCGACCGGGGACTTCACTCATCCCGAGTGGCTGTTCCTGATGAAAGAGAAGCTCGAGCCGATGGGCAACGGATTCCTCCGGCTCAAGAGCGCGACAACGGCGTTCGACGCGCCGCTGTTCAGGGGCCTGCCGGTCCTGGGGCGTCCGATCTCCTTCGTCCTCTCCTCGGAGCTGAGCTTCATCTACTCAAAGGGGGGCAAGGTCCGCAAGGTCCACGTCATGCTGTTGGCCCCCGACTTCGAATCGGTCGAGCGGGTCAACCGCCGCCTCCAGGCCGTCGGCAACCTCGGCTCGGACGGGCGGCCGATCCTGGGCCTTGACGTGAGGCTCTTCTGCAGGATGGTCGCCGAGGCCGCGCCGCGCGCGGTCGTCATCCCCGCGCACATCTGGACGCCCTGGTTCTCGCTCTTCGGCGCCAACTCGGGCTTCGACGCGATCGAGGAGTGCTTCGAGGAGATGACGCCGTCGATCTTTGCCCTGGAGACGGGCCTGTCGTCGGACCCGCCGATGAATTGGCGGCTCTCCGCCCTCGACCGCTTCGCCCTGGTCTCCAATTCGGACGCCCATTCGCCCTCGAAGATCGGCCGCGAGGCCAACGCCTTCGACACGGATTTCAGCTTCCGCGGCCTCATCGACGCGCTGCGGACGAACGACCCGGCGAAGTTCCTCTACACCGTCGAGTTCTTCCCCGAAGAAGGCAAGTACCATTACGACGGGCACCGCAAGTGCGGCGTCGTCAGCTCGCCGCGCGAGAGCTTGAAGACCGGCGACCTCTGCCCCAAGTGCGGCAAGAAGCTGACGATCGGCGTTCTTCACCGGGTCGAGGAGCTGGCCGACCGGGAGATCGGCGAGGGGCGGCCGGGCCGCATCCCTTACAAGAGCCTCATCCCGCTCAACGAGGTCATCGCCGAGGCGGTGGGCAAGACCTCCGAGAGCCAGGGCGTCTGGGAGCTCTATTTCCGGTTCATCCGCGAGTTCGGGGACGAGCACGCCATCCTGACCGAGGTCCCCGTGGCCGAGCTGGCGCGTGTCTCGCCGGAGAACGTCGCCGAGGCGGTCGATCGGATGCGCAAGGGCCAGGTCACGATCGAGCCCGGGCACGACGGCGAATACGGCACGATCCGTCTCTTCGGCGCGGGAGCACAAGCCGAAGCCTCCGCATCGCAACTCTCCCTGTTCTGACCTCTGCAACCTCTAGTGACCAAGGCCGAGGGGTACTGAAGACTGTCCCTGAGGCCGCATTTGACAAAGCGGGGTCCCGCACCTATATTGGTGTCGGTACGAGCCAGCAATGGAAATCGAGATGAAGGTCAAGGGTCTCGTCGTAGACCCGATCTCCAAGATGCCGATCGTCGTTCTGGAGAACCCCCGCAACGAGCAGATCCTGCCCATCTGGATCGGGGTCTTCGAGGCCAACGCCATCGCCCTGACCATCGAAAACGTCCCCACCCCCCGGCCGATGACCCACGACCTCTTCAAGAGCTTTCTCGAAAAGCTCGGCATCGCCATCGAGAAGATCGTCGTCAACGACGTCCGGAACAATACCTTTTTCGCCCTCATCCACTGCCGCCGGGCCGAGGAGGCGATCGTCATCGACTCCCGTCCCTCCGACGCCATCGCCCTGGCCCTGCGGATGAGCTCGCCCATCTTCGTCGAGGACGAGGTCGTTCGCAAGGCGAACGGCCTCAAGTTCGACGAAAAGGTCGAATCCTCCGAAAAGCTGCGGAAATGGCTTGAGACGCTGCGACCGGAGGATTTCGGCAAGTATAAGATGTAGCGGAAAATCCGTCTTCTAGGTCCTCAGTCTCAGCAGCCCCGCCAACCCCCCCAGCCCGAATAGGATATTGGCCCCCCAGGCCCCGAGAAAAGGGGTCAGCGCGCCGGCGCCGCCGAGGCTCCGGAAGACGGCGAAAGTCCCCCAGTAGGCCATGGCGATGACGACACTGAGGCCGACGCCCACGAGCGTCCCCTTCCGCCCCATGCGGAAGCCGAAGGGGACCGCCAGCAGGGCCATGATCAGGCTGACGAGCGGCAGGGCGATCTTCTGGGCCGCCTCGGCCCGGAGCCGGACGGCGGGGAACCCCATGGCCTGGACCTCGGCCGCGTATCGCCGCAGGTCGCCGAGGGTCATTTGCAGCGGCTCCTTCCAGGGCTCGTCGAACACGCCTTTGTCGCCCGCCGCATCGACGCGTCCGCTCGCGGTCCGGACTAACGGCGGGCCCGCGGAGGCGCGGAAATCCCTGATCCATCCGTCCCGATAGACGAGGTCGTTCCCGTCGAACGAAGCCTTTTCGGCGAAGGTCCTGCGGACCAGGGCCCAGCGGCCGGTGTCGATGTCGAAGACCGAAAGCCGGCCGAGGGTCGACGTACCGGGCTCGAAGAAGTCGAAATGGTAGACTCGGTCGCCGCTCCCGGCGAGGATCCAGTGGCGGTTGAGGAAGCTCGAGCTGCGGGCCGGCAGATCGTGGAGGACGTTCCAGACCGCCTCGGCCCTGGCATGCGAGGCCGGCACGACGCGCTCCTGGACGAGGAAGGCCAGGACGCACGCGACCGCCGCGAGGACGATGGTCGGGAGGGCCGTCCGATAGGCGCTGACGCCGCTGGCCTTCATCGCCGTGGCTTCGTTCGTCCGGGACAGAAAACCGAGCGCGAGGAGCGCGGCGGTCAGAACGGCGACTGGCAGGATGAAGGCCAGGAACTCGGGCAGCTTGAGTCCGACATAGCCGGCCAGAAGGGTCAGCGGCTGGCCGTGCTCGAGGGCGTCGTCCAGGCCCTCGAAAAACGTGACCAGCAGGGTCGCGGCGACGAGACCCGCCAGGACGAGCCCCAGCAAGGCCAGGAATTTTCGGGAGACGTACCGGTCGAGGAGCCCGGGAAAACGGATCGAGGCGCCGAGGCGGCGGCTGGCGCGCGGCGGCGCCGGAGCCTCCGCGCGTGCCGAAGAAGACGGGGCTTCCGGCCGCACGGCACGGCCGTGCCGGAAGCGGCTTCGCCGGCTCCCTCGGCCCGACCTCGCGAAGAGCCACGCGCCGGCGGCGGCCAGGACGATATCCGGGCCCCACATGCCGAGGAACGCGGACAGGCGTCCGTCCATGGCCATCTTTTCTCCCGCCGTGATCAGCGCATAGTAGAAGAGAATGATGCCCAGGCCGAGCGAGAATCCGCCCGTCCGGCCGGCGCGGCCGGTCATGACGCCGAGCGGCAGGCCGAGGAGCGCGAACACGAGGCAGGCGGCCGGAAGAGCGAGCTTCTTGTGGATCTCGATGCGGTGGGCGCGGATCTGGCGTGTATCCGGACGCTCGGCGGGGCCGGCGGCCTCGAGGGTTCGGAGGTCGCGGACGAGCTCGCCGATGTCCTTTTCCCTGACCCGCTTTTCGTTCGACACGGACGGGAAGAGCCCTTCGACGTCGATCTCCTCCTCGAGGTGCTCGAACGTGGTCAGGGTGTCCTCGCCGGGCGCGGCGAGCGGCCCGGAATAAACATGGCCGTCGGAAAGCTCGAGGACCGCCCGCTGCTTTTCGGGGAACAGGCGGACGGTGCCAGACCGGGCCATGACCAGCCTGGGATTCGAGGGGTCCTTGCCCATATACGCGAAAACGTCGTGCCAGACCTTGTCCCGGCCGATGTCCCTGACCAGGAACACCATGTCGGGCAGGGTCTCGTTGAATTCGAGGGGTTCGACATCGAGCCGGACCCGGGCAATGACGGACTCGGTCATGGTCCGGACCCAGGCGTTATTGGCATGAGGCGCGATGGAGAGGGCGAGCGGAAGGGTCAACAGGAAGCCGCCGAGTCCGAAGAGAAGGAGCGGCCCGGCCAGGCGGCGCGGCCCGACGCCGAGGGACCGGAAGGCGACGATCTCGGAATCGGCGGAGAGGCGGGCGAGCCCGCCCAGGATGCCCATGAGGACGGCCATCGGCAGCGCGAAGACCAGGATGGACGGGATGAGCAGCCCGAGGACGCGGAGGACCTGGAGGACGGGGACGCCTTTGTCGATGAACAGATCGGCCAGGAGCAGGACTTGGTTCATCAGAAGGACAAATACGATGAGCAGAAGCCCGACGAGGAAGGGCGGAACGACCTCGCGCAGGAGGTACCGGTCGATAAGGCGCGGCATGTCTGCAAAGAATATATAAGAAATGCCGCGCGAAAGGAAGAAAAAGCCCCGGGCGGCGGGCCGCCCGGGGCTGGCAATTCACTTCGCGCGGGGCGCGATCAATACATGTCGCCGGGAGGGGTCGGATACCCTGGCTTCTTGTCCTCTTCGGGGAGCTCGGCGATCAGGCCTTCGGTATTGAGCATAAGACCGGCGATCGAGGCTGCGTTCTGGAGCGCGATCCGGACGACCTTGGTCGGGTCGAGGATGCCGCCCTTGATCAGGTCCTCGTACTTCTCGGTCAGGGCGTTGAAGCCCATGTCCTGCTTCATCTCTTTGACCTTTTCGACGACCACGGAGCCTTCGAAGCCGGCGTTGATCGCGATCTGCCGCATGGGCTCTTCGATGGCCCTCTTGACGATATTGGCGCCGATGAGCTCGTCGCCTTCGAGCTGGAGCTTTTCGAGCGACTTCTGGGCGCGGATCAGGGCCACACCGCCGCCGGGCACGATGCCCTCTTCGACGGCCGCCTTGGTGGCGTGCATGGCGTCCTCGACCCGGGCCTTCTTTTCCTTGAGCTCGGTCTCTGTGGCCGCGCCGACCTTGATCAGGGCGACGCCGCCGACCATCTTGGCCAGCCGCTCCTGGAGCTTCTCGCGGTCGTAGTCGGAGGTCGTATCCTCGATCTGGACTCGGATCTGCTTGATGCGGGCCTGGACGGCGCCCGGCTTGCCCGTGCCCTCGACGATGGTCGTGTTGTCCTTGTCGATGACAACCTTCTTCGCCTCGCCGAGCCAATCGGAGCCGACCTTTTCCAGCTTGACGCCGATCTCCTCGGTGATGACCTGGCCGCCGGTGAGCGTAGCGATGTCTTCCAGCATGGCCTTGCGGCGGTCGCCGAAGCCGGGGGCCTTGACGGCGCAGCACTGGAAGGTGCCTTTGAGCTTGTTGACGACGAGGGTCGCCAGGGCTTCGCCCTCGACTTCCTCGGCGACGACGAGCAGGGGCCGGCCCATGCGGGCGACGTTCTCGAGGAGGGGCAGGAAATCCTTGAGGTTGCTGATCTTCTTCTCGTGGAGGAGGATGAGGGGCTTCTCGAGGACGCACTCCATCCTCTCCGGGTCGGTCACGAAATAGGGCGACAGGTAGCCGCGGTCGAACTGCATGCCCTCGACCGTCTCCGTGGTCGTTTCGAGGCCCTTGGCCTCCTCGACGGTGATAACGCCGTCCTTGCCGACCTTGTCCATGGCCTCGGCGATGGTCTTGCCGATGGAGGGGTCGTTGTTGGCCGAGATGGCGCCGACCTGGGCGATCATCTCGCCGCTGACTTCGCGGCTCATCTTCTTGAGCTCGCTGACGACCGTCTCGACGGCCTTGTCGATGCCCTTCTTGATCAGGGTCGGATTGGCGCCGGCCGTGACGTAGCGCAGGCCCTCGCCATAGATGGCCTGGGCCAGGACGGTCGCCGTCGTGGTGCCGTCGCCCGCGACGTCGGACGTCTTGGACGCGACTTCCTTGACCAGCTGAGCGCCCATGTTCTCCCAGGGGTCTTTGAGCTCGACTTCCTTGGCGACGGTGACGCCGTCCTTGGTGCTGGTGGGCGAGCCGAACTTCTTGTCAAGGACGATGTTCTTGCCGCGGGGGCCGAGCGTCGCCTTGACGACGTTGCTGAGGACGTTCACGCCCTTGAGCAGGGAGTGCCGCGCCTCGTCTCCGGATAGAATCTGTTTGGCCATGATATCTCCTTACTTCTCGATGACGGCGAGGATCTCTTCCTCGCGGACGATGACGAGCTCGGCGCCGTCGATCGTCACTTCCGTGCCGCTGTACTTGCCAATGAGGACATGGTCGCCCTTTTTGACGGCGAGCGCGATGGTCTTGCCCTCATCAGTGACCCGCCCCTTGCCAGCCTCGATGATCTCGGCTTCCTGGGGCTTCTCCTTGGCCGTGTCCGGGATGATGATCCCGCCTCTTTTGACCTCTCCCTCCTCGAGTCTCTTGAGGAGCACTCTGTCGTACAGAGGATGAACTTTCATTTAAACCTCCTATGGAATACCTGAAATTTAGCAATCACAAAATGTGAGTGCTAATAATATACAAAAACGGCAGGTTTTGTCAAGAGGTGGAACACAAAAATATTAGCAGTCTACTGTGTTGACTGCTAATATTTCTTCTTGATCTTGAGGATCTTCGCCCGATTGTGAAGGGTGTTCCGGTGGATGCCGAGGGTCTGGGCCATCTTGGTCCTGTTGCCTTCGTGTTTCCGGGACGCCTGCTCGAAGAAGATCTTCTCGAATTCGCGGAGAGCGTCCTTGAGGTTGATCCCCTTTTCGATCATGTCCTTGACGAGCAACTCCATGCGCTGATGGAAGTTGAGTTCGCTAGATTTCTGTACCATGTTTCCCTCCGCTTTCGCGGATCCGCTTGTACGATTCGTTGAACCGGGTCCTGAGGTCCTTGGGGACCAGGTTGACCACGGCCCGCGTGACGCCGAGGCAGGCCGGGGCCAGGACGGACGTTTCCAGCGCGGACTTGGCGACCTCGAACGAGACCAGGGCGAAGACGAGGATGCCGCAGATGAGCACCGCCTTGATGATGCCGAAGACGGCGCCGAAGAGCCGGTTGACGAAGGCCAGCGGGCCGACCATGGCTTTCGTGAAGAGGTGGCCCAGGATCGCCCCGGCGGTGAGAACGACGACGAAGATCAGCAGAAAGCCCAGGAAGTTGCTGACGAGCTGGTTCTTGACGAACCTCATGAAGACCCCGGCCGTCTGCTGATAATAGACGACGGCCAGGACGAGTCCGGCGATGACCGCCACGAGGCCGATGACTTGCCGGACGAACCCCTTGAAGATGCCGATGATGGCCGTCACGACGATGATGGCCAGAATGACGTAGTCGAGCCAGTTCATGCCGCCCCTCCCCGTCTCGCCCGCAGCTTTTCGACCATGCCGTAATCCCCTTCGGCCAAGGCCCCGAAGTGGACATGGGGCTTGATCCGGCCGTGGAAATCGGAGCCGGCCGTGGCCACGAGGTCGAGGCCCGCGGCCATGTCCTTATAGAAAGCTGTCTGTTCGGGCGTGTGATAGAAGGTATAGACCTCCAGGCCGATGAGGCCGTGCGCCTTGAGCACGCGGGCGTCCTCGGCTGTCGTTCGCTGGAAATACGCGCCGGGATGGGACAGCACTGGGGCTCCGCCGGTCGCCGGGGCGGCGGATAAGACATCGACGAGCGCAATGAACTTCTTGGGGACAAAGGCCGGCTTCCCTTCGGCGAAAAAATCCCCGTAGAACATGTAGGGCGCATAGCGCTTGTTCTCGGGCCGGTAGTAGCGCTCCAAGGCGGGATTCCCCGCGTTCTCGGGGTTTTCGAGAAGCAACTGGGCGATCTTGACCCCGAGCGGCGGGGCCCCGTTGGATCTCGCTTCGATGTCCTCCATGGTCAGGGCAAAGCCGAGGGCCTGAATCTTGGCGACGCGCTCTCGGGTCTCGTGCATACGGCACTCGGTCTGTCCCTCGATGATCTTGGCCAGGGCCGGGCTCGTCCAGTCGACGAGCGGCAGGAGGAGATGGAATTCGCGCCCGCCGAAGAGCGTCGTCAGCTCGATGCCGGGGATGACCTCGACGCCGGCCCGGCGGCCATCGTCAACGACGTCCGGGTAGGCGGCTACGGTGTCGTGGTCGGCGATCGAAATGGCGCGCATGCCGTGATCCCGGGCGAAACCGACCAGTTCGGCCGGCGCATAATCCCCGTCGCTGCTCTTATTCGAGTGGACGTGGAAATCGACCCGTCCACTCATGCCAGGTCGTCGAGGCCGGTCAGGACCTTATAGATTTCCAGGTATTTCTGGGAGGTCTTGGCGATGATCTCCGCGGGAAGCTCGGGCGGAGGGGTGTTCTTGTCCCAAGTCGTCGTCTCGAGATAATCGCGGACGAACTGCTTGTCGAGGCTCGGCTGGGACCGGCCGGGCTCGTAGCTGGCCAGGGGCCAGAATCGCGAAGAGTCGGGGGTGAAGATCTCGTCGATGAGAATCAGCTCGTCGCCGTCAAGGCCGAACTCGAACTTCGTATCGGCGATGATGATGCCCTTGGAAACGGCGTAGAGGGCGGCCTTCTGATAGAGCTCGAGGCTCGTCTTGCGGATCTTCCCGGCGAGCTCCGCGCCGATCTCCTTCTCGACATCCTTGAAAGAGATGTTGACGTCGTGGCCCTTTTCGGCCTTGGTCGAGGGCGTGAAGATGGGCTCGGCCAGCTGGTCGGACTCCTTGCGCCCTTTGGGGACCTTGATGCCGCTGATCTTCCCGGTCGCCTGGTATTCCTTCCAGCCGGAGCCGGCCAGATAGCCGCGGACGACGCACTCGACGGGGATGACCTTGGTCTTCTTGACCAGCATCGAGCGCTTGGCCAGCACATTGGCGAACGGGGTCAGGACAGGCGGGAAGTCCTTGATCTCGGTCGACAGGAGGTGGTTGGGGACAACCAGACCGACGAAATCGAACCAGAACTTCGACAGCTGCGTCAGGACCTTGCCCTTGGACGGGATGAGCGAGGGAAGCACCCAGTCGAAGGCGGAGATGCGGTCCGTGGCGACGATCAGGAGCTTGTCCCCGACTTCGAAGACGTCGCGGACCTTGCCCTTGCGGAAAAGAGGCAGACCGGGAAGTTCGATGTCGCCGATAAGACGTTCCATAACCTACTCTCCTTCTAGAACCAAGGTAGGATAGTCAAATCGTTTTTAAAAAGCAAATCACAGCAGGCCGATGAAGTTGTACATCCGGCGGGGATCGGCAGAGTTGCGGCGATAGGACAGGAGGCGCGGCTCGCAGTGGGTGCAGGTCGGACCGGGGTTGAAGATGTTCGTTTTTTTAAAGCCCAGCTCGCGAAGGAGCCAGGTATTCGCTTCGCGCAGGTCGAGGAGATACCGCCCCTTGAGGTTGGGCACCTGGATCGCGGGCAGGCGTCCCCGTTCGACAAAGATGCTCGCAGGGAACCCTGCGTGCAGAAAGCGGTCCCTGACCTCGGGCCCAACCTCGTAGCAGGCGGGGCCGATGCAGGGCCCCAGTGCGGCCCGGGTTTCCGCCGGCTTTGATCCATAGGCCTCGACCATGGCCTTGACGGCCTTCTCCAGAATCCTTTTTTCGGTGCCGCGCCAGCCGCAGTGAACGGCCGCGACGGCCTGCTTCTCCTCGTCGACGAGGAGGACGGGCAGGCAGTCCGCGGTGCGAATGACGAGGAGAAGCCCGGGGATGTTCGTTATCAGCGCGTCGCCCTCGAGCTTCTTCACGGGAGCCCCATCGATCCGATGGATGATGTCCGAATGGAGCTGGCGCATGATGACGGGCCGGAACCCATTCAGCGCGGCAAAAGCCAGGAAATCCGCCTCGCTCCACCGGGCCTCTCCGAAGCCATGGACGAGCCCGGGGACGGCGGCGAGGCGCGGCACGGTGAGATAAGGACACTTGCTCTCGATCACGGCCTTCCAGTCATATCAAAAAGCCCCGGGCGGCTCAAGAGGTCGCCCTTGTCATTTAGGGTTCGCCTTCGTATGATGAGGGCACAATGTTCCGCAAGGAAAGAGCCATGTCCGTCGCCTTCGCTGTTGGTCTTGCCCTCGTCCTCGTCGGCGCCGTCGTCCTGGCCTCGGACGACCGGCCCCGGGCCCGGGAATTCGGCCTTGTCGTCGGCGTCCTCCCTCCGGGCCCGCTCAACGCCATCACCGACGTCGCCGGGGTTAAGGTCGGCCAGGTCACTCTCATCGAAGGGAAGGACATCCGGACGGGCGTGACGGCCATTCTCCCCCACGGCGGCAATATCTTCCAGGATAAAGTCCCGGCCGGGATCTCGGTCGCCAACGGATACGGCAAGCTCACCGGCGTGACTCAGGTCGAAGAGCTCGGCACGCTCGAGACCCCGATCATCCTGACCAACACCCTGAGCGTCCCGACCGCGGCCGACGCCCTCATCGATTGGACGCTCGGCCGCCCGGGAAACGAGAAAGTCGCGTCGGTCAATCCCGTCGTGGGCGAGACGAACGACGGCTGGCTCAACGACATCCGCGGCCGGCACGTCATGAAGGCCCACATCCTCGAGGCGATCCGGGCCGCTTCCGGAGGGCCGGTCGCCGAAGGGGCGATCGGGGCGGGCACGGGAACGACCTGCTTCGATTACAAGGGCGGCATCGGCACATCCTCGCGTCGCCTGCCGGAAAGCCGGGGCGGCTTCACGGTTGGGGTCCTCGTCCAGACGAACTTCGGCGGCGTCCTGACCATCCGCGGCGTCCCCTTTGATAAGAAGGATGCCGGGGGAGGCGCGGCGGCCGCGGCAGGAAACCCGTCCGGCGACGGCTCCTGCATGATCGTCGTGGCCACGGACGCCCCTCTCGACGCCCGCAACCTCAAGCGCCTGGCCAAGCGAGCCCTCCTCGGGATCGCCCGCACCGGCGGGTACTTCTCGAACGGCAGCGGCGATTACGCCATCGCCTTTTCGACCGCCGAAGGCGTCCGCCTCCCCCATCGCGCGGCGGGGCCGACCCAGACGGTCACACTGCTCCGTGACGATGCCCTGTCACCGCTCTTTCAGGCCGCGGCCGAAGCGACGGAGGAGGCCATCCTCAATTCCCTATTTAAAGCCGTGCGGATCGAGGGCAAGGACGGGCATGTCGCCGAACCCCTCCCGCTCGAGAGAGTCAGAGCCCTTCTCAAATGAGCCGGAAGAAGCTCAAGACGATCGGCGTCCTCGGCGGCATGGGACCCGAGGCCGGGGCCTATTTCCTCGAACGGATCATCCACGAGACCGCCGCGGAGCGCGACCAGGACCATCTCCCGGTCATCATCTATAGCCTGCCTCAGGTCCCGGACAGGACCGAGGCCATCCTTCACGGCGGCCCCAGCCCGGTCCCGGCGATCCGACGAGGTCTCCGCACGCTCCAAAGGGCGGGGGCCGATTTCGCGGTCATGTCGTGCATATCGGCCCATTATTTCTACCCCCAGATCGCTTCCCGCTCACCGCTGCCCCTTATTAGCCTGATCGATGAAACCCTGGCAGCCATCAAGAAGATGAAGCCGGTCCCCAAGACGATCGGCCTCGTCGCCACGTCGGGGACCGTCCGATCGGGGATCATCGCCCGGACTTTCGAGGCCGCCGGGATCGCGGTCATCGCCCCTTCCGCCCACGACCAGAAGAGGGTCACGGCCGCGATCTATGGGAAAAAGGGCATCAAGGCCGGTTTCACGGAGGGCCCGCCCCGGGAGATCCTCCTGGGGATAGCAGGCGATCTCATCCGGCGCGGCGCCCAGGCCATCCTGGCCGGCTGCACCGAGGTCCCTCTGGCCCTCCAGGCGTCCGACCTGTCCGTTCCCCTGGTCGAGCCCATGACCATCGGCGCCCGGGCAGCCATCCGCCGCGCCGGCGTCCGGCCCAAGCGGCCATAGAGGCGATCTCTGACTCCGATTTGGTTGGGTCTGAGGAAATCGTCTGAGCGAGCATAAGCGGTGATTTAGACGGTCAGAAGCCGGATGAGGGGAGTTTCAGGGGAAACCGCCAAAACGTGTTTGAGCGAGGCGTAGCGCACGCCGAGTAAGTTGTTTTGGCGCAGAATCCGGCGCACGGACCGGCGTGAAGAATCACCGCAGCGAGAGGAAGATGATTTCCGAGGATCATTTGACTTTAAGGGGGGGTTCGGGTATAACTCAGCGGTACTTTTCCCCATGTGAGGAGGTGAAAGTTTTTGGCTTTTGTACAGCTTGACGAAGGTGAAAATCTCGAGTCCGCGCTGCGCCGGTTCAAGAGGAAAGTTCAGCAGGAAGCGATCATCAAGGAGATCAAGAAGCACTCGGTCTACTTCAAGCCCGGCGAGAAGCGCCGCATGAAGGAAGCCCAGGCGCGCAAGCGGATGAGACGGCGCATCAAGAGAGAGCGCGACGTCGAGTATTAAGAACTTTCATCTCTTTTCGGCCATCTATCGCTCCGACCCGACCCCACGCCTAAAACGAAGGGGCGGGTCCACCGCGAGAGAGGGGGAGTTACGGCGACCCAAAAACCCGCGTGGCTGAAGGTCCGGCTCCCGTCGCACGGCGATTTCTTCCGTGTCGCGGAGATCCTCAAGGCCGGACGCCTGCACACGATCTGCCAGAGCGCCCGCTGTCCGAACATCGGCGAGTGCTGGGAGCACAAGACGGCCACCTTTCTCATCCTCGGCGACACCTGCACCCGCAACTGCGGCTTCTGCGCTGTGACCAAGGGGATCCCCCTCGCCCCGGACCCGGAGGAGCCTCTCCACGTCGCCGAGGCCGTGGCCTCGCTCGGCCTGGCCTACGCTGTGATCACGTCGGTCACCCGTGACGATCTCCCTGACGGCGGCGCGGGCCACTTCGCGGCGGTCATCGGGGCCATCCGCGCGAAAAGCCCGGCCACCCGTGTCGAGTCCCTTATCCCCGATTTCAAAGGGGACACGGCCGCGCTCGAAACGGTCCTCGCCGCCCGGCCGGACGTCCTCAACCACAATCTCGAAACGACCGAATCCCTGTATCCGGCCATCCGCCGTCCCCGTGAGAACTACCGGCGCTCGCTCGGGGTCCTGGCCGCGGCCAAAGCGCGGGGGGCCCTGACCAAGTCGGGCCTCATGATCGGGCTCGGCGAGAGCGAGGCCGATATCCTGGGGACGCTCGCCGACATGCGGCAGGCCGGCTGCGACCTGCTGACCGTCGGACAGTACCTCCAGCCGACCGCCTCCCACCCGGCGGTCTCGAAATACTACACACCGGACGAGTTCGCCGCCCTCGCGACGGCCGCCCGTCAAACCGGATTCCTGGAAGTCGTCTCCGGACCGCTCGTGAGGAGCTCCTACGAAGCCGGACGGCTCTACGAAACGGTGCAGCACAAGGACCAAGGACCATGCGCTATCTGATCTTCACCGACATCCACGGCAACATGGAGGCCTTCCAAGCGGTCCTCAAGGCCGTCCAGAAGAAGAAGATCGATTATTACATCTTTCTCGGCGACCTCGTCGGCTACGGGGCCTCGCCGAACGAGGTCATCCAGAAGATCCTGACCCTCAAGCCCCTGTCCATCATCCGCGGCAACCACGACAAGGCGGTTTCGGGGCTCGATTCCGTCCAGACCTTCAACCCCATCGCCGCCTCGGCCATCTTCTGGACCAAGAAGACGATCGCCCGGAAGTATCTCGATTTCCTGGTCCGCCTGAAACAGAGCCCCGAAGTCGTCCAGGATTCGATCACCATCTGCCACGGCGCGCCTTTCGACGAGGACTACTACATCTTCGGCGAGTTCGACGCAGCCGAGGCCTTTTCCTATATTCAGACGCCCGTCTGCTTCTTCGGCCATACCCATTTTCCCTTCGTCTACACCGATAAGGACGGCAACGTCGAGGGCACATTCCTCGAGGGCAACTCGAACGAGATCCGGCTCGAGAAGGGCGTGCGCTACCTCATCAATCCCGGCTCGGTCGGTCAGCCGCGCGACCGCAACCCTCGGGCCGCCTTTGCCATCTACGACTCCGAGGCCCGGACGATCAAGTTCAGCCGCGTCGATTACGACATCGAAGAGGCCAAGCGGAAGATCATCGACGAGAAGCTCCCGCCGGCCCTGGCCGAACGGCTCAGCCTCGGTATCTGAATTCTCGCCGCCTCACGACGGACTCCCCTATATAGGCAGATCAGAGTTTCGGGTTGGCGTAACAGTACACACATCCATGAGGACACGTCTGCGTGTAGCTGCCGATGTCCTTCGATTCCGTGCAGAGGCAGGCCGCCCTCTGGCCGCGGTCTTTGCGCCGCGAGACCGGCTCGCGCCGCGGATGGAGCGATTGGAGAAGCTCGCCATCGATACAGGCGGACGGCCGGAGCCCCGGGATCCCCGCGAGGACGGGCTGCGAGCAGGCGTGAAGCACGAGACCGCGGGCGGCAGCGATCGCCGCGAGCTCGAGCGCGCGCGATCTCTGCTCGTCTTCGGATGGAACATCAAAGGCGAATCCCCGGGCCGCAGCCCTGCGGACGGCCTTCCCGTACCACTGGGCGAAGCTCACGCGGATGTCCCTGATCCCCACGGCCGCCGCGGCCTCGGCCACTTCGGGGAAGAGGTCGAGGTTGGAGCGGGTTACGCCTCTCTCCACCCAGAACAGCAGGGGATCGAACCGGACCGAAACGCGTAAAGGATCTCCAGCGAGAGTCGCCAGCGCGGGAAGCTGGGCCAAGGCTGTGCGATAATCAGGCACCCCCGGCTCGACGGGAGTCCCGCCCAGCGCCGTGACCGTAAAGTGCAGATAAAGTTGGTCATAGGCCGCCAGATGGCCCTTCAAGCCGTAAGCATCGCCCAGGAGGTTTGAAAAATCCTTCGACCAGAGAACGACGGTATGGACGGTCTCGGGCGACAGGTCGATCGTTTGGGCCCCGCCCTTCGGACCTATGACGTGGACCTTCCGCTCGCGCAGGGCCCCGGCCAGCCAGTCCGGGAAGGAGGCGACAAGGTCGGTGCGCCGCGAAGCGCTGATGACGGTTTTCAGGGGCTTATTCCCGCGGGCGGAAAAGTCTGTCGCCGAGTGTCTCTCCGAGGAAGAATTTGAACAGGAAGAAATAGAGAAGGACAAACACGGCGTAGAGCAGAAGCATGGATCCGGACATCGAGCCCAGGATGTCGAACAGGGTCATGCCCATGGAAGAGGCGGCCAGCCAAAGCGCGACCAGCCAGAAGAGCCCGACGAAAAGGAGGTCGAAGGTTTTCGACTTGATGAAGACCGAGAAGCTGAACGGCGGCCGCGGCGCGGGCTCTTCGATCTCCCCGTCGGCCTCGACAGCCATGCGGGCCGGTCTCTCGATCTCCGGTTCACGGACGGGCAAGATCGGTTCGCGGACCGGCCGGACCGGCCCTGCGGGAAGGACGACCTCCGCGGGAGTCCGGTCATCGACCTCGTCTTCCGCCTCCTCTTCTTCCTCTCGTTCCTCCTCCCCTTCTTCCGCTTCGTCGGCGGGCCGTTCGAACGGGAGGGGGGCCTGGCTGACCTTTTCCGGAAGTCCCATGGTCGAGTCCGACGCCCTTTGGCGCGGGAAGATCTCGACCTCTTCCGTATCCGTGGTCGCCGGTTCCCCGCCGCGGATCTTGCGCGTTTCGACGGGACCGGTGTCCTCCGGAAAGACGGGTGCGCCCCTCATCGTGCTGGCCCAGGGCGGGAGCGTCCCGGTCGGCGGCTCCGCCGGCTTCTCGGGGGCGGGCTCCGCGGGGACAGGCCCGGTCTCGACCTTCTTCGACGTCATGACCTCCAGAAATTTGTCGATCTTCTCCCGGCCCAAGTCGACGGTCTTGCCGAGATTCTCGAGCTCCCGGCTGTCGAACGTGACCGGGCGCAACCCCGCCTCGCCGGCTGTCGCGGTATCATCAGGGGTCTCGCTTTCGGAGACGTAGGCGATATCGGGCTCTTCCGGGGATGAGGGGAGCGGTTCAGGTGGGCTTTCGACGGTCTTATCGATCGGCGCGGCGATCGAGGCGTATTCCCGGGTCTCGTCTTCCTTGGCCGGCTTCACCTCTTCTTCGAGCTCTTCCTCGACGTCCTCTTCGAGCTCGTCGGCCAGCTCTTCCTCTTCGGCGTCTTCCTCGTCTTCCTTCTTGGCTTCGTCTTCGTCGACTTCGACTTCGTCGGCGCGCTCTTCGCCCGCGCCTTTGGCTTCCGTCGGCCCGGGCTCTGTCACCTCGGCTGCATGGTCTTCGTCGAGGGCCGCAGATCCGTCCTTGGCTTTCGCCTCTACGGCTTCGATCTCGTCGACCAGGACGACCTCTTCGGTGACGTCCTCGTCCTCTACCTCCCCGGTCTCCGCGGCCATGAGCTTATCGAGCGCCGTCGGCTTCTTCTGATCGCCGGGCTCCTCTTCGAGCTCCTCGTCGATCTCGGCGTCGAGGTCCTTTTTCGCGGCCGGGCGCTTCTCGTCCTCGGGCTCATCCACCGTGTAATCTTTCTCCTCGACGTCCGCTTCGATGATCTTTTCGCCCGGGATTTCTTCTTCGATCTCTTCATCCTCGGAGAAGAGCAGCTGGGTGCCGCAGTTGTTGCAGTACTTGTCGTTCTCGTCGATGATGGAGTGGCAATAGGGGCAACGCGTGATGGCCATTGCCTTTATTATCATAGGGAAAAGGGGCGATGTCAATTGAAATGCGGGACCCGTTCCCGTAGACTAGCGAACGGAGGACATCATGCCGCGAACCGCCTTTCGGACCGCACTGATCACCGGGGCCTCGGCCGGGATGGGGGCCGAGTTTGCGCGCGAACTCGCCTCGGCCGGGACCGGTCTCATCCTTGTCGCCCGGCGCCTGGACCGGCTCGAAGAGCTCGCCGGGGAGCTCCGGGCAAAACACGGCGTGACGATCGAGACTCTCCGGGCGGACGTCTCGACCGAGGAAGGCCTCGCTTCCGTCGAGGCGTCGATCGCGAAGTCTGCGAGCCTCGACCTCCTCATCAACAACGCCGGGTTCGGCGGCCGGAGGGGCTTCGTCAAAGGCGAATTGGCCGATCACCTGAACATGGTCCGGGTCCATGTCGATGCGACGGTCCGGCTGACGAAGGCGGCCCTCCCCGGGATGATCGACCGCGGCCAGGGAGCCGTCATCAACCTATCGTCCATCGCCGCCTTCTCCGCCTTCTCGGGGGCGATGTACAGCGGGACCAAGGCCTTCCTGGTGATGTTCTCGCAGAACCTCCAGGACGAGGTCAGGCTCAAGGGCATTGTCATCCAAGCCCTTTGCCCGGGCATGACCCATACGGAATTCCATCGGGTCGCCGCGATCGACAAATCCATCGTCCCGAAGCTCTTCTGGATGACGGCCTCGGAGGTCGTCCGCATCTCCCTGCGCCGACTCGGCCACGGCGTCGTCTGTGTCCCCGGCTGGAAGAACAAGGTCATCGCCTTCCTGATGCGCTGTCCGGCTACGGCGGCCGTCGTCCGACTCGTCGGACGCACCATGGCCGTCCGCGCGAGGACCGGGGAACGTTGACTTCCCGGCCGGTTTCGATAAAATGTTGAGCCGTGGGCGATTAACTCAGCAAGCCCCTTTTTCGACCTCCCCGAAAAACCCCTGATAAACGTGCTCCAACAGGGAAAAACTGCTTCCCTGAGCGTCCCGGGCCGTCACGGATCTCTCCCGTTTTTCCGATGATTTGGTCAAGATGGAAACCGTCAGCGGCTTGTGCCCGCCTTAATGACCATTTCTAGGGTCTAGTCAGTGACGCGGGCCCTCATAATTGCGCCGGTCAATTCGCCGACCCCGTCGTCCTTGTTAACCAGGTAATAGAGATAGCCTTGATGAACGATAAGAGGATCGCCGCCTAGCCTCAGCTCCCTTCGTTCTTGGCCGGCCTGATAGATGTCGATGGTCGCCTCTTTCCCCTTGGCCAACACTGACTCGGTTCGGACCAAATAGAATCGGCCGTTCTCGTCAATAAGAATCTTGCGGTAGTAGGGGCGATGATCCGCATAACGCAACTCGACATCCGTCGGGGCATTCGAGTTCGTCCCTACGACATATATTCTCTCGACCTCCGTTTTTTCTTCCCTCGAAATGGGGATGTCCTTGGTATCGACCTTGAAGGCCGGGATGGCCGTGCCCTGCGGGTCGAGGCGGGAGACCTGGCTGCCGGTATTGGGCAAGAAATACATGACGCTTCGCGGATCCAGGCAGGAGAGGGTCGTCGGGACATAGGGGTGAGGAGTCCTGATAGCCATTCCCCCGGCCATCGACATGGCCAGGTCCGGCGTCCGTATGTACTCCCCGACCAGTTTCCCCTGGGAGTTGTATTTCGCCAAGAACTCCTCCGGCTGTGAGGCGCCGAAATCGCTCTTCCGGCAATACAGATTCCCATCCTTGTCAACATAGATCTCTCTGCCGGTCATCATGACGGGAATATTCCTAATGAAGGTAAGATCCGCCGTAAATACGATGAACTTGGCCCCGTCGTAGATATACAGGTTGTTGTCCAATCCCATCGTCATGACAGCCGCATAATTCTGGACTTCTCCCGGCCCTTGGCCCTTTTGTAGAGCCACACGCTTTATAAGCTCCCCCTTCTGGCTCAACTTGACGACTTGATCGAACGCGAGGGCATAGATCTGGCCTTTGGAATCGGCGGCCAGGGCAACCAGGGGGTAAGATGAGTTAGGCTTGAGGACCGATCTGTCAGCGAAGACCTCCGCTATAAGCGGTCCGGCGTTCTGGGAAGAGCTCGAGCAAATACCGAGAGGATTTCCCATCAAGGCAACGAGTATTACAGCCGAGATCAGACGCCTCTCGAACCTCCCTAATGTCCCGCTCGCGGATCGCTTTCAGGATCTCGCGGAGAAGCGTCCATAATGGACGCGGCTCTCCATGATCACAAACTCCCTATTGGGCGCCACCGCCGCGACGAGCTTCGCGAACTTTGCGACGCTCGGCACGGACCGGCCCTGCTCGTAACGGGCATAACTGTTCGGGGACTTCGCGCCCAAGCGCGCGGCGACCTCTTCGAGGCTCAACCCGGCTTTATGCCTCATCCGCCGGAGCAATAGGGCCGTGAGGGCGCCCTGATCGGAGGCCCCGATCTCGAATGCCCTCCCCTTCGTCCCAAGCACGCGGACCTCAAAGCCCTTCTTGTTGACGAGAGATTCAACGGCGTCGGCGATCATCTCATAGGCCTCCTTCTTGGTCCTACCCTGTGTGGCGATGTCAAGGATGGGTATTTCGATCGCCCAGTACTTCCCGGCTCTGAATACCTGGCCCACGAATCTCATGACTTGGCTCCTTTCGCTGCCCGCAAGATCACCCTCGCCGTATATTCGTTGATCTCGACGTGCCTCGGGACCGCGACTTCTCGTTCGCCGCAGGCCCAAACGTCGTGACGGCCCCCACGGCGGGCGAGACTCCAGCCGAGGGCCCGAAGGCGGTCCTCGAGCTCATGGGGCCAATATACACGTATATGTGTAAATGTCAAGTGAAATGCGGCGAACTCCCTCTGAGCATCCTCCCCAGCGGCAGAAGTTGCGGCTCCGATGCCCTCGATTGTGAGATTGACAACCTCTTCCGATTCTGTAAAATATTGACCCTGGGGCGATTAACTCAGCGGTAGAGTGCTACCTTCACACGGTAGAAGTCAGAGGTTCAAGTCCTCTATCGCCCACACTTCCACTGCCCGAGACGCTGTCCGACGGTCCCCCTTGATTGAGCAAGGGGGTAGGGGGATTAATATCTTAGGAATAGTCTTGGGAAGCGTCTCGGAATAAAAAGAACACCACTAG
>JADGNU010000355.1 GCA_017883305.1 Candidatus Aminicenantota bacterium
GAAGCTCCCTGACCCGGATGGGCCAGACGAAGAAAGGCCGTTATCGAAAGGACGAGGGACGAGAATATGGCCAGCGAGGCCTGGAACGCGACCCAAGCCCGCGAGAACCTGCGGCCGAAAAGCAGGAGTATGAGGGCGCTCGTCCCGGGGATGAGAGGGATAAGCCAGAAGAGTTCGGTCATGCTATCCCTTCAGGTCCTTGAGGTCGTCGGTCCGGATGGACTTCCTCTGGCGGAAGACGAGGACGATGATGGCCAGCCCGATGACGGCTTCCGCGGCCGCCACGGTGATGACAAAGAGCACGAGGGCCTGACCGTCCGCCTTGCCTGAGGCCTTGCTCAGGGCCAGGACGGCCAGATTGCCGGCGTTGAGCATGACTTCGACGGCCATGAACTGGGTCAATAGATCCTTTTTGACGAAGAACGCGATGATGCCGAGGACGAAGAGAACGGCGGCCAAGACAAAGAAGGCGGCGGGAGGGATCACTCGCCCTCCTTTTTGCCGGCCAGGGCCAAAGCCCCGACCAGGGCCGCCAGGATGAGAAGCGAGGTGATCTCGAAGGCGTAGAGATAGTCCGAAAAGAGGAGCCGGCCGAGATGGGCGATATCCCGGCCCGGCGGAGCGGCCCCGGCGCTGCCGATCCCCAACGCCCGCATTCCCGCGAGAATGAGCTCGACCAAGAGGATCACCGCCAGCGCGGCTCCCAGGACGACTCTGATGCGTTTTCGTTCCGGCGGCTCGGGCCGGCGCAGGTTGAACATCATGATGGCGAAAAGGAACAGGACCATGATGGCCCCGGCATAAACCAGGACCTGGACCGCCGCGGCGAAGGAAGCATCGAGAAGTCCGAAAATCCCGCCCAGGCAGGCGAACGCGAGGACCAGGAACAGGGCGTCATGGGCCTGATTGCGCGAGACGATCATGGCCACGACCGCGCCGACGCACAGGGCAGAGAGGATGACGAAGATGACTAGGGCCATGGAATTTCCCCCTATATTTAGTTTTCCCGGCGGCCAAAGTCAAGCCGGAAGATGGGGGAGGAGGGGACCGGTCAAACGGCGAAGCGGAAATTGATGATGTCGCCGTCCCGGACGCGATAAGTCTTGCCCTCCAGGCGGAGGGTCCCGTCGGTGCGGCAGCCGGCGATGTCGCCGTGGACGATAAAATGCTCGTACGAGACGACTTCGGCCCGGATGAAACCGCGTTCGATATCGGAGTGGATGACCCCCGCGGCTCGGGTGGCCACCGTACCGTCGCTGACGGTCCAAGCCTTGACCTCGTCACTGCCGACGGTGAAGAAGGAGATGAGGCCCATCATCCGGTAGGCCGTGGCAATGAGGCGGTCGAGGGCGGGGCTCCCAATGCCGAAATCGGACCTAAACTGCGGCGCGTCCTGCTCGGGCAGCTGGCGGATCTCGCTCTCGAGCCGGGCACAAAGGCCGACAGCCGCGGACCCGCCCTCCGCGGCCCAATCGACGAAGGGAGCGAGGATCTCGGGCTCGCGGCGGATCTCGTCCTCGTCAAGGTTGACGACGGCGATGAGGGGTTTGCGGGTCAGGAAGCGAAAGCCGCGGAGAAGCGTCTCCTCATCCTCCGACAGGTCGACGCGGCGGAGCGGCGTCTCGGCGTCGAGCGAGGCCTTGCACTTCTCGAGGGCGGCGAGCTCCCGGACGTCGCGGTCGCTCTTCTTGGCCGCGATCTGCTTCCGGAGCCTGTCGCTCCGGCTCTCGACGATGGCCAGATCGCTCAGGAGGAATTCGGTCTCGAGGGCGGCCAGATCGCGCCGAGCGTCGATCGAATCCCGCGGATGCGGCACAGCCGGGTCGCGGAACGACCGGACGACCGCGAGGAGGGCATCAGCCGTCCTGAGCTTGCCCAGGAACTGCTCGCTGAAGGTCGTCTGTTTCGGGTCCCCGGTCGAGATCCCTTGCAGTTCGACGAACTCGATGGACGCGGCTGTTTTCTTTTTGGGCTCGAAGATCGCGGCCAGTTTCTCGAGGCGCGGGTCCGGGACCTTGACCACGGCGATGGGATCGGCCCCCTTGGATGCGGCCGTCTCTGTGGAGGCGCCGGTCAGGGCCGAAAAGAGCGAGCTCTTCCCTGACTGGGGCAGGCCGACGATACAGATCTTCACGTTCGTTTTCCTTCGGGGGATTAACCGGACGAAGAAATAAAAAAATATTATAACGAATTCATGGCTGCGGTTCAAGAAGCGTTGACAATGCAGGCCGATTTGATATAATGACGCCTGTACCGCGGGGTAGAGCAGCCTGGTAGCTCGTCGGGCTCATAACCCGGAGGTCGTTGGTTCAAATCCAACCCCCGCTACCATTCGAGATCAACGTTTTCCCCATATGAACGAGGCTTTGGCCTCGTTTTTTTGTCTTGCGGCCTTCCGATCCCGACCATCACCTCGCGTCAACGAGGCCAGCGTGCGTTTGCATTTGGCCAACCGAATTTCCTATGATGGTCATGGCCGGATCATGCCGAAGAAGCCCCAAAACGC
>JADGNU010000356.1 GCA_017883305.1 Candidatus Aminicenantota bacterium
CAAGGCGGCCGACGCCCTGCTCATCGCCTCGCCGGTCTACTGGTTCACGATGAGCGGACAGGCCAAGCTCTTCATGGACCGTCTCTACGTCTTCGGCGCCAAGGGCTATCGCGAGCTCAAGGGCAAGCGGATCGGCATCATCCTGACCTCGGGGGACGCCGACCCGCGCTCGTCCGGCGCTGTCAACGCCATGAGCGCGTTCAAGGACGCCTTCGCCTACCTCGGCGCGCCCATCGTGGGCATGCTCCACGGCGCCGGAGGCAAGGCCGCCGCGGTCCTGAAGGACCAGGGGCTGCTCAAGAAGGCCTACGCCCTGGGCCACGCGCTGGTTTCATGATCCCGTCTTGGCATATAATCGACCTTTATCAGCTGTAAAGGAGAGTCCCATGCGCAAAACCTCGTCCTACCCGGCCGTCGCCGCGGCCCTGCTCATCGCCTTCATCGTCCTGGCCGCGCCGTTTCTGGCCGCCCAGGCGTCCAAGATCGATATCCCGTTCCAGAAGTTCGTCCTCGACAACGGCTTGACCCTGATCGTTCACGAGGACCACAAGGCCCCCATCGTCGCTTTCAACGTCTGGTACCACGTCGGCTCGAAGAACGAGGTCACGGGCAAGACCGGCTTCGCGCATCTCTTCGAGCACCTGATGTTCAACGGCAGCGAGAACTACGACGACGACTATTTCAAGCCGATGCAGAAGGTCGGCGCGACCGACCTCAACGGCACGACGAATGAAGACCGGACGAACTACTTCGAGAACGTCCCGGTTTCGGCCCTCGATCTCGTCTTGTGGATGGAATCCGACCGGATGGGCCATCTCAAGGGCGCCATCAGCCAGGCCAAACTCGACGAGCAGAGGGGCGTCGTCCAGAACGAGCTCCGCCAGTACCAGAACGAGCCCTACAGCGTCACCGAGGACCTCATCATCAAGGGCACCTATCCCCCGAACCACCCCTATTCGTGGTCGGTCGGCGGGTCGATCGAGGACCTCAGCAACGCCAAGCTCGAGGACGTTCAGAAATGGTTCTCGACCTACTACGGACCGAACAACGCCATCGTCGTCGTCGCCGGCGACATCGACGCCAAGACGGCGCTTGAAAAGGTCAAAAAGTACTTCGGCGACATCCCGGCTTCGCCGCCGGTCTCCCGCCACTCGGCCTGGGTGGCCAAACGGACGGGGTCCCATCGCCAGAGCGTCCAGGACCGCGTCGCCCAGGCCCGGATCTACAAGATCTGGAACATCCCCGGCTGGGGGACCGAGTGCGCGGACAAGCTCGACCTGGTGAGCTCCATCCTGGCCGAAGGCAAGACATCGCGGCTCTATAAGCGGCTCGTCTACGACGACCAGCTGGCCACGTCGGTCAACGCCTACGTCAACACGCGCGAGATCGCCGGGCTCTTCCAGATCGAGGCCGACGCCCGGCCCGGGGTCGAGCTGGCCGCGGTCGAGAAGGCCATCGACGAGGAACTGGCCAAGTTCCTGGCCGAGGGCCCGACGGCCGCGGAGATCGAGCGGGTCAAGGCCCAGTACGCGGCCCGCTTCATCAGGGGCATCGAGCGGATCGGAGGCTTCGGCGGCAAATCCGACCTTCTCGCTTCGAGCATGGTCTACGGGGGCTCGCCCGACGCCTACAAAAAGACCCTCGATCACATCGATCAGGCCACGACTGAGACGCTCAAGGAAAGCGCCAATCACTGGCTCGCTGACGGCGTCTACGTTCTCGAGGTCACCCCGTATCCCGTCTTCGCCCCGGCCAAGGAAGGCGCCGACCGCAAGACCATGCCCGCCGCCGGCGCCCCGCCCGCAGTCCAGTTCCCGGCGGTCCAAAGAACCTCCCTGGCCAATGGGCTGAAGATCATGCTGGCCGAGCGGCACAGCATCCCCGTCGTCAACTTCGCCCTCATCGTCGACGCCGGCTACGCCTCGGACAAGGGTGGCGTCCCTGGGACCTCGAGCCTGGCCATGGCCATGCTCGACGAAGGGACGGCCAGGCGGACCTCGCTCCAGATCAGCGATGAGCTGGCCCGGATCGGGGCCGATCTGAGTGCCGGCTCGGGCCTGGATACGTGCAGCATCTCCCTGTCGACGCTCAAGGACAAGCTCGACCCGGCGCTCGACATCTACGCCGACGTCATCCTCAATCCGGCCTTCCCCCCGGCGGATTTCGAAAGGCTCCAGAAGCTCCAGATCGCCCAGATCGGGCAGGAAAAGGACTCGCCCTTCGGCATGGCCCTTCGTGTCCTGCCCAAGCTGATCTACGGCGCCGATCACCCCTACGGCAGCCCCTTCACGGGGTCGGGCACCGAGGCCTCGGTGGCCCAGCTGACCCGCAACGACCTGGTCAAGTTCCATAAGGCCTGGTTCAGGCCGGGCAACGCGACGCTCGTCGTCGTCGGCGACACGACCATGGCCGAGATCCGGTCCAAGATCGAAAAGGTCTTCGAGTCCTGGCCGGCAAGCAACGTCCCGGCCAAGGAGATCAAGCCTGTCGTCCTCCGGACCAAACC
>JADGNU010000134.1 GCA_017883305.1 Candidatus Aminicenantota bacterium
TCGCCATGCTTTTGTCCTCCTATAGAGGGACGCTTGAGAGGAGCAGAGATGCTCAGCGAGAAAAAAATTGGGGAATAGGTATTGTGTCCCCCATTTAGCGCCAGATGAGGACGTCGGCGGGGCGGAGGGGATTCGTCCCCAGGATGATCCTGGCGCCGGGCTCGACCGGGACGGCGAAAGGTCGTGACGAATAGTTGACGGCGACGAAGAAGCCGTCCCGCCACTCGACGTAGACACCCGGCGGATAGGACGCCGGCCCGGCCCCGGACCTTTCGTAGACGAGGCGCAGGACATCCCGTTCGAGCAAACCGTCGATCGTGTCGGCCCCGATGTAGGTCACCGTTCCGCCGCCCAGCTTGCGCGTTACGACGGCGGCCTTTCCGGCGTAAAACTGATCGGCGTAGACGGCCAGCGTCTCCGTCGCGCCCACGGGTTTGAGGACATCCGCCCAGGTCCTCCAGGCGTAACCCTGCCCGTCCATCCGGACGACTCCCTTATCGCCCTCGAGGAGGCAGTCGAAGAGCTCGACCTCAGCCCCGACGAGCGGCGCGATGAGCCCGGCCCAAGGCCTCTCCGGGAGCTGGCCGCTCTTCGTCTTTTGCCCCGTCCGGCACGTCAGGATGAGATGGCCGCCTCCCTCGACATAGAGCGTCCATTTCGCGACCAGGGCCTCGTCGACGAGCTGATAGGCCGGGGCGACGAGGAACGGATAGGCCGAGAAGTTGTCGGCCTCGCCGATATAATCGAGCGGCGCGCCGGCCGCCTTGATCGCGGCCATGAGCTTGAAGCGGTGGTCCCACGTGTTCCAGAGCGCGGTCTGCTTGTGGGCCTCGAGGTCCCACATGACGTCGTGGCTCCAGAGGAAGGCGGTCCGCCGCGCGGCGATACGCTCCGGCATCCTGGCGGCCGGGTCGTAGAGCTTGCGAAGCTCCTTCATTTCGGCGATCGTCCTGGCAAATTCGAGCCCGCCCCGCGACGGCGTGACGCCATCGGGGCCGACGATCCCGGCGTGATAGAGCTCGCTGCCGTAGAGCGGCTGGCGGAAGCGATACGTGCAGGCAAATGACAGGCCGCCGCCGAAAGCGTGCCACAGCCACATGCGGACGGCCCCGGGCTCGGGCTGGGGATTCGTCCGGGCCCAGTTGACCTGGCCGGGCTGGAGCTCCATGACGCCCTTGAACGACCGGAAGTAATCGACGGCCATGGCCAGGCGCCAGGGGTTGCCCAGCCGGAAGCCCAGCTGGCCGAGGTTCTTCTCGCCGCGCACGGGATACATCGTGAACGAGATGAAATCGAGCCGGTCGGTCCGCCGCGGATCGGCCGAGTCGGTGACGTTCATGTAGTTCGTCGTGATCCACTGCTCGGGACGCACGAGGCCGCGCAGGATGTCGTATTGGAGGTGAAGGTACTCCGCCTGCGTGTCGGCCGTAAAGCGGTGGAAATCGAGGACGGCGTGCGGGCTCAAGGAGTCCTCGCCGAAAAGGCCTTCGTTGGGGATGAGGACCTGGGCGAAGGAATCGTATTTGGTGCTCCAGAAATTGCCGCCCCAGGCCGCGTTCATCTTTTCGGCCGTGCCGTACGTGCGCTCGAGCCAGGACTGGAACTTGAGCCGGGCCGAAGGGCTGTAGTCGGCCGGGCCGTAGGGCTCATTGTCGAGCTGCCAGCCCCAGACGCGCGGGTCCTGCCCGTAACGGCGCCCGAGCTCGGCGACGATCCGCTTGGTGAAGCGGACGAAGATGTCGTTCGCGAGGGACCCGTTGGCGCGCGCGCCGTGTTCCATGCGCCGGCCGTCTCCGCCGACGAGGTAGATCTCCGGGTACTTCTCCCCGAGCCACGCCGGCGGACAGGGCGTCGGGGTGCAGAGGATGACCTTGAGCCCGGCCCGGGCGGCCAGGTCGACGGCCCGGTCGAGCCAGGCGAAATCGAACTTGCCGTCGGAAGGCTCGAGGAAGGCCCAGGCGAATTCCCCGAAATGGGTGAATTCGAAGCCGAGGTCGGACATCTTGCGCAAGTCCCGCTCCCATTGCGATTCGGGCCATTGCTCCGGATAGTAATAGACGCCGATCTTCATCAGGTCGGCCTTGGGGAAGAAGCGTTGGGCCTCGGGCGTGGGCGATTGAGCCGACGGCATGGCGAAGGTCAGCGCGGCGGCCACGGAGAGGGCGGCGAGAGTTGAGGCCGAAGCGCGATATCTGTTCATTGTCTGGCTCCTGGCCGGTCTCAGCCCTTGCTCCGGCTTGTTCCCTTGTCCTTGAACTGACCCGCCAGCTGGCCGCAGGCGGCGGCGATGTCGGCGCCCTTGGACAGGCGCACGGTCGTGCCGACCTTGCGTTCCTCGAGCCAACGCCTGAACCGGGCGACGTCGGCCTCGGACGGCGTCTCGAAAGCCGCTCCTTCGACGGGGCTGTAGGCGATCAGGTTGACCTTGGCCCTGAGCCGCCAGGCGATCGCGGCCAGACCGTCGGCGTCGTCGAGGGAATCGTTGACCCCGCGGATGAGGATGTACTCGAGAGTCATCATCCGTCCGCCGGAGCGGATGTAGGCTTCGGCCGCCCCGACGATCTTCTCGAGCGGAAACCGGCGATTGATGGGCATGAGCCGGTCGCGCAGACGGTCGGAGACGGCGTGGAGGGAGATCGAGACATTGATCTGGAGGTCGAGCGCCTCGAGCTGTTTGAACGCGTCGACGAAGCCCGCCGTGGAGACAGTGATCCTCCGGGCGGCGATGGCCAGCCCTTCGGGGGCGTTCATGATGCGGATGGCCTTCTCGACGTTCGTCCAATTGTCGAGGGGCTCGCCCATGCCCATGAAGACGTAATTGGTCAAGCCGCGGCCGATGGTGGTCTCGAGGACAAGGACCTGGCCGATGATCTCGGAAGGCGCGAGGTTCCGCTTGAAGCCGTGGCGGCCGCTGGCGCAGAAGGCACAAGCGAACTTGCAGCCGACCTGGCTCGAGAGGCAGACCGTCAGGCGGCTCCCCGCCGGGATCAGGACAGTCTCGATGTGCTCGCCGTCGCGGAGCCGGAACAAGTACTTCGTCGTTCCGTCGGGCGAGGAACGCTTGTCGTCAAGCTCGAGGGCTCCGAATGCGAGTTGTGCGGTGAGCTTCTCGCGGAGCGGCTTCGGCAGGCTTATGAACTCCTCGAATTTGGCCGCCCTCTTCTTATAGAGCCAATCGAAGATCTGGGCCGCCCGGAAGGGCCTTTCCCCCATCGCCTCGACTTTCGCCCTCAGCTCTTCGAAAGTCAGGTCGCGCACATCAAGTCGGGGACAGGATACCATTTCCCCAATTTTAACATAGAAGCGGCGATGCCGGCCATCCGATCGAGCTCACCTGGAATGTCCCGGAAAATGGGGAATAGGTATTGTGTCCCCCATTTAAATGGAGATGATGTCGGGCTTGCGCTGTTCGAGGACGGCCAGGGTTTCGATGTGGGGGGTGTGCGGGAAGAAATCGTAGACGCGGACATCGACGAGGTCGTAGCCCTCGAGGAACCCTTTGAGGTCCCTGGCCAGCGTCGTCGGGTTGCACGAGAGGTAGATGACCCGGGGCACCGGGTCGTCGACGAGATCATGCACGATCGACGGGTCGACCCCGCGGCGCGGCGGATCGAGGATGACGACCGCCGGCTCGCGCTCCAGGATCTCCGGAAGCCACTCTTCGGCCGTGCCCTCACAGACGGCGAAGTTGCCGATCCCGTTAAGTTCCAGGTTCTTCTTCAGGAAGTCAACGTTATCGGCGTCCGGCTCGACGCCGAACACTTCTCGGGACCGTTTGGCCAGGAAGAGTCCGAACGTCCCCAGCCCGCAATAGAGGTCCGCGATGACCGTCTCGCTCGTCGCGCCGGCCGCGGCGGCCACATCCTCGAACACGCTCTCCAGGATGCCGACATTCGTCTGAAAGAAGGACCGCGCCCCGATGCGGAAGACGAGGCCCCCCGTCTTTTCCTCGATGAAGTCCCGTCCGAAGAGCTTCTCGTCCCGGTAATGCTTACCGTCGAAGATCGAGGCGACCGCCCCGGCCAGGCCGAATTCCCGCTTGAGCCCCTTCAGGGCCGCGGCCGTCGCCGCCGTCTCCGCCTCCGAAGCCAGGCTGCAGAGAAGAAGCGACTCGCCGCTCGACGCGCTCGTCCTGATCTCGACGCCGTCGACGGTCAGGAGCGGCACATCGTTGATCGTCCGAAGGAGCCCCGCCAACAGGTCGTTGACCCGGTCCGGGACGAGATGGCACCGGTCAACGGCCACGAACGAGGCCTGCTCCCCGGGTTCGTGATAGACGAACCTGGCCTGGCCGTCATCCCTCAAGACTCGCAGTCCGATCTTGTTCCGGTAGCCCCAGACCAGGGGTGACGGCGTCAGCGCGAAGTCCTTGATCGGCCTCTTGAGCTCACGCGTCAGGATCTCCGCGACCTGCGTCCTCTTCACTTCGATTTCGAGGCCGTAATCCATGTCCTGGTAGGGAGAGCAAGCCAGATAGTGGGCGCAGCGCGGCTCGACCCGCGCCGGCGAGGGCTCGACGATCCGGAGCGTCCGGGCTTCGGAGTAGGTCCGGCGGTCCTTGAAGACCTCGACCTCGACGGTCTCGCCCGGGAGCCCGCGGTCGGTGAAGACGACCTTGCCTTCGATGAGGCCCAGCCGCCTGCCGGGGTAGACGATCTTTTCGATATGGATCAACATGCTTCCAATCCCAACTGCGCCCCCTAGCGCGAAGGAAATGACGTGTATTCCCTGAGGTCGACCCTCGTCCCCTTGGCGCTCCACGGCAGGCCCATTTCGGATGGGAGCTTCTCGGCTTTATAGCACGCCGCAAGCGCCTCGTCGAGTCCCTCCACGACCCGGCGGTGCGAGCCCGGCGTCTCGATGGCGAACCGCCGCGCGCCTTGTCCCTCGACGGTCCGGACTAGCCCGGCCGGAAAATCGCGGATGTCCGGCATCGAGTCCTGGATGCCGTTCATGCACAGGGTCTGGCTGGCCGCCGCCTCGAGCCCGCAGAGCGGCCGTGCGCCCTCATCGCGGCACCCGGCAATCGACTGCCAGAGCTTGTTCATGGGCTCGTCGTCCGGCACGCCATAGTCCTTGCGCGTCCCGTCCGGGAATTCGGCCCAGAGGCCCGAGGTCCGGCTGTCGCACCGGACGACGGCCTTCTCGAACTCGTAGCGCACGACCGGCCCACGGTCCTCTTCCGAGGCGTGGCTCACCAAGAAGAGCATCTCGACGCCCTCCTCGGTCCTGATCCGGGCGGCCGCGGTATCGAAGTTCTCGATGGCATTGGCCCGATAGAGTTCGGCCTCGACTTCGGTGGGACGGGCGCTCGTCTCCTTGTCTTTGCCGAGCACATAGAACATGTTGTGGAGGTCATGGGCCATGGCGTTCTGGACAGGGCTGTCGAGGACCCAGGCCCCCTCCGCATCGTGCCGCTTTCCCGCCCAATCATTCCTCCCGTAGTAACCCTCGTCGCGGGGCCAGAGGTAGAGGCATTTGAACTTGCGGGCCGCGCCGAAGAGACCGGAACGGATATCGTCTTTGAGAGCCTGCACGGCCGGGCTGAACGACCACTGGTAGCCGACGGCCACCCAGCGGGCGGCCGACTTCTCCGCCTCGATCGCCGTCCGGACTTCCTGGATCGTGCCGGCCGCGGGCTTTTCGCAAAGGACGTGGCTGCCCTTGGCCAGGGCGAACGATGTCTGCGGCATGTGCACCTGGATGGGGGAGGAGACGACGGCCAGGTCGGCCTTTCGGTTCCTGTAGAAATCCTGGAGGCTGATGAAGCAAGGCACGCCCATGGCCCGCATCTCGACGTACTGCTTGCAGCGGTTGGGCTGGGGATCGACGGCGCCGGCGATCCGGAAAAGGCCTTCGTCCTTTCTCGCGAGAAGCGCTTCGAGATAGGCCGCGCCCATGCCGCCGACTCCGACCATGACCAACGACACGGGCTCTGCCATCACCGGATCCTCCAGACTAATACTGACACAGTTTGGAGTGCTCGTCCAGCAGGGCCATGTAGTTGTCGTATTTCGTCCCGACGGCGACGCTGTGGCTCGCGCCGAGGATGAACCTCCCGCCCGGCTTGGCGCAGGCCATGGCCCGCCGGACGTCAGACCGGACGTCTTCGGGCGTCCCGCCGACGAGGTTCTCGACGGCGACCCCGCCCCAGAGCGTGATCCGGTCGCCGTAGTCCCTCTTCAAGCCGCAGATGTCCATGCCGGCCGTCGGCTGGATGGACTGGTAGGCGTCAAAGCCGATCTCGATGAAGAAATCCAGGAGCAGGTTGATGTTGCCGCAGCAGTGCTTGAGGATCTTTTGGCCGTACTGGTCCTTGACGTTCCGGGCCCGCTCCTTGTTGGCCTCGAGGAAGAAGTCCCGGAACATGGCCGGCCCGATGAGCGGCCCGGTCTTGTAGCCCAGGTCCTCGGCCCACATCACGGCGTCGGAATCGGGATGGATGAGGACGGCGTCGGCCTCGTTCTGACGGCCGACAAGGGACTTCGTGGCCGCCCGGACGGCTTCCGGGTTGGCCGCAAGCTCGAGGAGCCCCCGCTCCATGCCGCCGAGAAGGACGATGCCGACCGAGCCGCCCGACGGCCCGCAGATGAACTTGTCGCGCTTGAATTCCTGGATGACCGCGTCCAGGATCCGCCATGACCGCTCGTCGCGGCGGATCGGCGTGTCGTCCTTCTCGAACTCGGCGGCGGTGAACACCTTGGCGTCCCGCACAGGGTCATGGACGCAGGTGATATCCCAGGTCGCCTCCGACAGCCGGTAAATGCGGCCCTCGCGGTCCTCCCACGTCGTGGGGTCGAGGCGCCGCGGCGGCGGTTCCTCCGTCTCCGGCGACATCTCCCAAGTGGCCATGGGGAACGTGACGATGTCGAGCGGCAGCTTCCTTTGGAGGGCGATGTGGTCCTCGCGCCAGCTCTGAGCCACTTCGGCATGGCGGCCCTCCCAGAAGGCGATCTGCGATCGGGCCTTGGCCCGCAGGAACGTCTCGTGGCCGAGCAAGCGCTCGACTGTGTCAAAGTCGACCGCGAATTCGGCGTAGGGGACGCGGTCGGGGATCCGGCCCTCGAGCGCGGCATAGACCCGCTCCTTCGAGGTCATGCTTTTCCCGGCTTCCTTTCGAGAAGATCGGTCTCGACAAATCTTCCCGACCGTCTGTTGTAACGCAAGGTCTTGATCTCGAAGCCTTTGAACCGGACCGCCGTGCGCGCGCCGAGGGCCGGGAGCTTGACTGTGGCCCGCCGCGGCCGGCCCGTGGGCTCGAACAGCCGGATGACGACGTCCCGGCCGTCCTCGGACCTCTTGAAGGCCGTGACCTCGACGGCCGCCCCGTCGACCACGACACCCGCATCAGCCCTTTTCCCGCCCCCGGGCGGGAAGTAGGCGAGGACGTAGGGCGTCTCGTTGTGGGCCAGGGCCTCGCGGTCGATCGCTTCCATGCGCCCTTCGAGCGGTCCGCCCCGGAGCCAGAAGCGGAAGGACCGCTCCCCGGTGTCCTGTCGCGGAATGAACCTGTCCCGGGCCACGGCGAGCCGGTCCTCCCAGGTGTCGGCGGCGTAGGCCGGCGACCGCAGGAGGGACTGGCGCAGCTCCACGCCGTCCCAGTCCGAGCCGTAGACGCCGTCGTTCACGACGGTCAGAGCCGCCTTGTCCGTCTCCGACACGAGGGCCAGCCATTTTTGGGCCACGGCCTCGTCACCGTTCGACGGCAGCTCATCGGCGCCGTAAGCGACCTGGCCCATGAATCGGGCGGCCCGGAGCTTGGGCGCGAGGCCCAGCTTGAGCATCATATCGCGCTCCGCCCAGAACACGCGGAC
>JADGNU010000135.1 GCA_017883305.1 Candidatus Aminicenantota bacterium
CGCGCATCCCGGTCGCCGTGCTGACCAACGCGACCCTGCTCACGCGGAAGAGCGTCCGGCACGAGCTCGCCGCGGCCGACATCGTCGTGCCGTCGCTCGATGCCGTCCCGGGGGCCCTCTTCCGGCGCATCAACAGGCCTCACGCCTCGCTCGATAACCGGAGGATTATCGAAGGCCTGGCTCGCTTCCGCGACGAGTTCCGCGGCGAGCTGCGGCTCGAGATCATGCTCGTCAAAGGCGTCAACGATTCGCCGGCCGACATCCGGGCCCTCAAGACGGCTGTCGCCCGCATCCGTCCGGACAGGATCGAGCTCAACACGGTCGTCCGGCCGCCCGCGGACCGTTCCGCCCGGCCGCTCAGCCCGGCCTCGATGGCGAAGATCCAGGCCCAGCTGGGGCCCAAGGCGGAGGTCGTCGCCTCGTTCGCCGGGAGAAGCCAGGCCCCGGCCTCGGGGAGCCTCGAAGGGTCCATCCTGGCCACCGTCGGCAGGCGTCCGCAAACCGCGGCGGATATCGCCCTGGCGCTCGGCCGCCCGCCCCACGAGGTCCTCGAGGCCCTGTCGTCGCTCCTCCGGCGCCGCCGGGTCGGGATGCTCAAGCACGGAGGCCGAACGTACTTCTCGAGGCGCCCGGCTTAGCCTGGACTATTCATAAAAATGCCGGTCTTGGGTCTTTAGGTCTTACTGAGAAAACCGGCGTTTTTATGAATGGTCCAGGCTGGCTTTACTTGGCCTGTCGGCTGTGATAGCATTCTTTCTCAAGAAGGCTTGAGTCGTAATCCGATCGTCCAACGAGGTCGTGCCTTCGCCAAACCAGGTTCGGTCATCCACGGATCGAGCGGTCCCTTGTTACCGGATGACCCCATCGACCGCTCCCTTCGACTTCCCTAAAGGAGCCAGCCATGTTTCTCAACACCAACTTCCCCAAGGCTAAAAAATACTGGTACGAAGGGAAATTCCGCGATTGGTCGGAGGGCGGCCTTCATCCCATGATGCATGCCCTCCATTACGGCACGTGCGTCTTCGAGGGGATCCGGGCCTACAGCACCGCCAAGGGCCCGGTCGTGTTCCGGCTGCCGGAACATAACGACCGCTTCCTCCTGTCGGCGGGCGTGGCCAAGATGAAGTGCCCCTACACCAAGGACGAGATCACCGGCTTCATCAAGCAGACCGTCCGGGCGAACGAGCTCGACAGCTGCTACATCCGCCCGCTCCTCTTCTATTCCTACGGCAACCTCGGCCTCGTGCCCAAGGCGTGTCCCGTCGAGCTGGCCATCGGCGCCTGGGAATGGGGCGCCTATCTCGGCGAGAACGCCGCCCGCGGCGTCAGCGCCTATATCGTCCCCTGGCGCCGGGTCCATCACACTCAATTCAACATGTCGGCCAAGCTCGGCGGCGTCTACGTCCAGTCGACGATCGCCGGCCTCGAGGCGCGGGAGCAGGGCTTCGACGAGGCTATCTTCCTGAACATGGAAGGCCGCGTCGCCGAAGGACCCGGCCAGAACGTCTTCATCGTCAAGGGCGGGACTCTCGTTACGAACGGACGGCTCGAATCCGCCCTCGAAGGCATCACCCGGACGAGCATCCTCGAGCTCGGGCAGGACCTCGGCTACAAGACGGTGGTCGGCCCGATCACCAAACAGGACCTCTTCGGCGCCGACGAAGCCTTCTATTGCGGCACCGCGGTCGAAGTCATCCCCATCGTCACGGTCACGGACGGTTCCGATCCGACCATGCCGAAGACCCTGCACAGCATCGGGTCAGGGAAGCCGGGCCCAGTCGCCCTGCGCCTGATCCAAGCCTTTGGCGACGCCGTCTCCGGGCGCAATCCCCGCTACGAGAAGTGGCTGACGTACGTCGCGAAGTGAGGCCCGGCGTCCGGCTCCGGCCCATCGGCGTCGTCCGCTCGCCGTTCAAGGACCCGTCGGACCTGCCGCCGCCGGCCTTCGCCCCGCCGCGCTTCTTCGAAAGATCGACGGGCGAGATCGAGATCCGGCCCGAATTCGAGCCCGGCCTCGAGGGCCTCGAAGGGTTCTCCCACATCATCGTCCTCTTCCACTTCCACCGGGCCGGAGCCGCCAAGCTCAAGGTCGTCCCGCCGGGTCAGTCGAAGCCTCGCGGCGTCTTCGCCACGCGGTCGCCGCACCGCCCGAACCCCCTCGGCCTGAGCGTCCTCCGGCTCCTCGGCCGGCACGGCCGCGTTCTTGAAGTCTCCGGGCTCGACCTCATCGACGGCACGCCCGTTCTCGACATCAAGCCCTATACCAGCCGCGACCGAAAATCTCACATCCGGACCGGCTGGCTGCAAAGACGACGGCGCCGCGCGGGATAATCACCGCTCACGGGGCGCTTGTCGCCCAAGATTTCCAGGCCGCGGGCCGCCGCGGGGCCCGGACGAGGAGGTACTCGCCATGCGTATCCGCCCCCTGATCGTGATCTCCGTGATCCTGGCCGCTTCGACCCTGGCCGGGCAGGACCTGCTGAGGAATCTCGGCCAGAAACAGGATTTCCGCAGCCGCCGCGTCTCGTCCTATGACCGGAGCGGCGGGAACCGCGATTCCATCGTCATCGAGCCGGGCAAGACGGCGGTCCTGGCCGAGATCGAGGGCCCCGGGGCCATCCATCACATCTGGACGACGATCGCCGCCGAGCCGTTCTACGGCCGGAAGATCGTCCTGCGCATCTACTGGGACGGCGAGAAATCCCCTTCGGTCGAGGCGCCGATCGGGGACTTCTTCGGCGTCGGCCACGGCCTGAACAGGAATTTCGCCTCCCTTCCGATCACCTGCTCGTCGGAAGGGCGGGCCCGGAACTGCTACTGGTACATGCCGTTCCGGCGCTCGTGCCGCATCACGGTCAAGAACGAGGGGACGCGGGCCGTCGACGCCTTCTATTATTACGTCGACTATCGCGAGCTGCCCGAGCTTCCGGCCGATGCGTCCTATTTCCACGCCCAGTATCGCCAGGAGTTCCCCCCCGACGAGAGACGCGATTATCTGCTCCTCCAGGCCGAAGGCGCCGGGCATTATGTCGGGTGCAACATGAGCGTCCTCCAGCGGGCCATGGGTTGGTGGGGGGAAGGCGACGACCGGATGAAGGTGGACGGTGAGTCCAAGCCGTCGCTTCACGGCACGGGCTCGGAGGATTACTTCTCCGACGCCTGGGGCATGCGCGAAAGCCAAGGCCTGTTCTATGGTTGTCCGCTGCAGGAAGAGGACTTCCAGGCCGGCGCCAAGGCCACGGTCTATCGCTTCCACATCCCCGACCCCGTTCCGTTCAAGAAATCCATCGAGGTGACGATCGAGCATGGGCACGGGAACGATCGCGAGGATCTCCTGTCCTCGGTCGCCTACTGGTATCAAACTGAGCCGCACCGGGCTTTCCCGTCATTCCCGTCCGTCTCGGAGCGGCTTCCCTTCGCCTTCGAGCCGCCGGAGAATTTCGTTCTGCCGCAATGGCGGGAAGAGACCGCCGGCCAGGCCGGGGCGTTCGTCGATCCGGCCGGAGGGCTTCGCCTGTCGGCGCCGCGGCTGGCATCGGCCCTGTCCTCCTACTACAACGCCGCCGGGGCCCGTTACCCTGTGATGCGGACCGACGGGGCGGCCGACGGCACCCGGGCCGAATTCCGCTTTCCCGTCGACGTGCGCGATCTCTACACGGTCGAGCTCCACTTCCTCAAGGCGCCGGCAGCGGGCAACATCCGCATTTCGGGAGGCGGCGCCGGGAACGGCGGCGCTTTGGCCGGCGGAGTCCTGGGCCGGCTCGACGGATATGCCAAGGAAGCGACCCTGGCGTCCGTCGTCCTTACGGATCTTCTCCTCGAAACCGGCCCGAATGCGCTCGTCTTCGACGTCTCCGGCAAGGACGCCCGCAGCGCCGGCTACGACATGTTCTTTGTCGGCTTCGGTCTCAGGCCCGCGGCCCGCAGGTTCATCCGCGACTGGAACCTCGTCGGCCCGTTCAACGCCGCGGACATGGACGACCTGCAGACCGTCTATCCCCCCGAAACGGAGATGTCGCCCGCCAAGAACTACAAGGGCAAGAACGGCGCCTCGGTCAGCTGGCGGACCTTCAAGGCCGACGCGTCGGGCTACGTCCGCCTCGATGACCTCATCCGGCCCAACGAACAGGCCATCGTCTACGGGCTCGCTTATGTCTTTTCTCCGGACGACAGGACCGCGTCCCTTCTTCTGGGCAGCGACGATGGCGTCCGGGTCTGGGTCAACGGCGTGCTCGTCCACACGAACCCCACTTATCGGGCGGCCGCGCCCGATCTGGACCGGGTCTCCGTCCGTCTAGTGAAGGGATGGAACAGGGTCCTGGTCAAGGACCTCCAAGGGGCCGGCGGGTGGGGTTTCTACCTGCGCTTGGCCGACCCGGAAGGCGTCTTGCGCTACGCCCTCAAGCCTGAGTGAGAGGCGCCTCAGGACTTCAAGACTTCGCCGGCCGCCGTAGAGACGACATCCCACGCGGCCCGGACGTGTCGCTCTTCGGTCGTCCGCTGGCCGACGACGAATCGGACCGTGTACTTGCCGCGAAGCGTCGTGTGGGTCAGGAAGATCGTCGCGTCGGCGTTGATGCGCTCGAGGAACCTGCGATTGAGCTCGTCGAGGCCGGCCTCGTCGCGGCCGTCGTTGAGCCGGAAGCAGACGAGCCCGAGATCGACCGGGGCCAGGAGCTCGAAGCGGGCGTCGGCCTCGACCCAGTCCTTGACGAGCCCGGCCAGCCGGATATGCTCGCGGACCATGGCCTGCAGCCCCTCGACGCCATAGCTCCGGATGACGAACCAGAGCTTGAGGGCCCGAAAGCGCCGGCCGAGCTGGATGCCCCAATCGCGGTAGTTCTTGACCTTGGCGTCGACGCCGGTCTTGAGGTACTCCGGGTGGATCTCGAAGGTCCGGATGAGCGTCCCCGGGTCCCTGACGAAATACGCCGAGCAGTCGAAGTTGGTCACCATCCACTTGTGGGGATTGAAGACGAGCGAATCGGCCAGCTCGGCGCCGTCGAGGATCCAGCGCTTTTCCGGGAGGAGGGCGGCCGTGCCGGCCCAGGCCGCGTCGACATGGAACCAGACGCCGTGTTTCCTACAGATCTCGCCGATGGCCCGGAGCGGGTCGACCGCCCCGGACGAGGTCGTCCCGACCGTGGCCATGACGCAGGCGGGCACGAGCCCGGCGTCCTTGTCCCGGATGAGGGCTTCCTCGAGCTTCTCGGGAATGAGGGCGAACCTCCCGTCGGTCGGGAGACGGCGGAAGTTCTTCCTGCCGAAGCCGGCGATCTTGACGCCCTTTTCGGCGCTCGAGTGGACTTCCTCCGAAGCGTAAACGGTCAGGGGAGGCTTGAGGCCGGATTCGTTCGACTCAAAGCCGGTCGCCTTCTCCCTGGCTGAAAGAAGCGCGCACAGGGTGGCCGTCGAGGCGGTGTCCTGGATGACGCCGGAAAAGCCGGCCGGAAGCCCGATCATCTGACGCAGCCAGTCCAGGACCACTTCCTCGAGCTCGGCCGCGGCCGGGGATGTCTGCCAAACCATGCCTTGGGCGCCGAGTCCGGCGGTCAAGAACTCCCCCAGGACCGAGGCGGGACTGTTGTTGGCCGGAAAGTAGGCGAACCAACCGGGATGCTGCCAATGGGTGATGCCGGGCATGATCACGCTCTCGAAATCCCGGAAAATCGCCTCCATGCCCTCTCCCCTCGTCGGAGGCACGGGGGGGAGGAGCTTCTTCACGTCCCCCGGCTCGAGACGGGAAAGGACGGGGTATTTCTCCACATTTTCGAAATAATCGGCGATCCAGTCCACAAATTGGTGCCCGGCGCGCCGGAAATCCTCGTTTTTCATGAAAATCTCCTCGCTCCAGGGCAATTCCCCCCCGTACGACCCCTTTCAATATACCAATTTACAGGGGAAACCGCCAGGGAAATGGCCGTCGGGAGGGCTTTTTTAGAATTGTGTCCAAATGGAGCCTTTTCGCCTTAATAACCGGCCTGCGGAAGGTGCTTGGAAGCATTTTTATGCAAGTCAAAATAAAGCCTTGTATTTCCCCTCGTCCTGTGGTATAATTAGAAATGGTCATTGAGGGGGCTTCAAAAAAATTAGGAATCCTTCGAAGTCTGCCTTCTGCCCGTCCTCTCCAATCCTCTTGACAACCCCTTCCCGGGATGCAACGTTTTAGTTCTCATCGCGGTATTAACCTGCAAGAGAAGAAAATGGCTGGCAGAAACCTCCTTTTGCATTTCTTCGATAAACCCCATTTCCCCACCGAGGCTGCCCTGTTCTGAAGGCCGGATCAGGGCAGCCTCATTTCCTCTGTGAGCGAAGCGAACATTTAAGAAGGGGTCAAACCCAGGCCTGTCCGGTTGTTGTTTTCTAAAAGTCTTCTAACGTATTGAGTGCATTTTAATAAGGGGCGATGTCGACCGTTTTCGATTTGAACGCCCCTCCCTCTTGGGTGTATGGCCATCCTTGAGCCCCGTGAGGGGCAAGGAGGGGCCGATGAACGCTGGCCGGACGATCCTCGCTCAGCTCATGGAGTTCATCCCCCGACATGAGTTCAAGCGATGTGTCGCGCGTTATCGGGGTCATTACAAGGTCCAGAGCTTTTCCTGCTGGGATCAGTTCCTCTGCATGGCCTTCGCTCAACTGACCTTCCGGGAGAGCCTGCGCGACATCGAGGCCTGCCTCCGGTCGATCTCCGGCCGGCTCTATCACTGCGGCTTCCGCGGCCGTGTCTCCCGCAGCACCATAGCCGATGCCAACGAGCATCGCGACTGGAGGATCTACGCTGATTTTGCCCGTGTCCTCATCGAACGGGCCCACCTCCTCTATCGCGACGAGGACCTCGGGCTGGAGTTGGACGAGACCATCTATGCCTTCGACTCGACGACGATCGACCTCTGCCTGTCCCTTTTCCCCTGGGCCCCCTTCCAACAACGGAAGGCGGCCCTCAAACTGCACACCCTGCTCGACTTACGCGGCTCCATCCCGACCTTCATCAGGGTCACGGACGGCCGCGTCCACGATGTCCTCGTCCTCGATGACATCATCCCCGAGCCCGGCAGCTTTTATGTCCTGGACCGGGGATATATCTGCTTCAAGAGGCTCTATCGGCTGCATCAGAGCCAGGCCTTCTTTATCATCCGGGCCCGCCGCGGCCTGAAGTTCCGCCGGGTCTACTCCCACCCTGTTGACCGCTCCCAAGGTCTGCTCTTCGACCAAACGATCGTTTTGACCGGTGTTGCCACTCCCGCGTTCTATCCCGAAAGGCTTCGCCGCGTCGGTGTCCTCGACCCGAAACAGCCGAACTTCTGCCTCTTGACGAACCACTTCGGACTTCCCGCTTCAACCATCGCAGCCCTCTACAAGCACCGTTGGAAGATCGAGCTGTTCTTCCGCTGGATTAAGCAACACCTGCATATCAAGTCCTTCTTCGGCACATCGAGGAACGCCGTCATGACCCAGATCTGGACCACTATGGCCGTATACGCTCTGGTCGCGATCGTCCGAAAAGAGCTTAAAATCGACCGCTCGCTCTACACCATCCTACAGGTGATCAGCGTAAACCCGTTCAGTCAAACTCCATTGAATGAGCTACTTAATCAAAGTGAAGAATCGGACAAAAAAGAGGTCGATCCTAACCAACTGATTTTATTCGATTAATAACCGGACAGGCCTGGGTCAAACCTATTTATCGTTACTTTTCTGGGGCAAATTGATACTCGTCGCCACGCTCGGGGAAAAAAGTAACGATAAATAGGTTTGACCCCTTCTTAAATGTTCGCTT
>JADGNU010000136.1 GCA_017883305.1 Candidatus Aminicenantota bacterium
AACTTCACCGGAGAAAAAGGCCAGGCCGCTATGTCGACCGACGGGCCCGCCGCCAAGGCCGCCCGTGATCTTGGGCAGGGATGGAAGATCTCGCCGTACGTCCGGGTCCAGCCCAAACAGACCTTCGTCATGGCCGACGTCAAAGGCGAAGGGGCCATCCAACAGATCTGGCTCACTCCCGCCGGCAGCTGGCGTTTCGCCATCCTGCGCTTCTACTGGGACGGGGAGACGGAACCCTCCGTCGAATGCCCTGTCGGCGACTTCTTCGCCTCCGGCTGGGGCCAGTACGCGCAGGTCTCGTCTCTGCCGGTGTGCGTCAACCCGGGGAGTGCATTCAACTGCTACTGGGAGATGCCCTTCCGCAAGGGCTTCAAGGTAACGATCGAGAACATCGCCGACGAGGTGTTCACGGTCTACTACCAGATCAACTACGCGCTGACCGAGGTTCCGGACGACGCCGCCTATTTCCACGCCCAGTTCCGCCGCGTCAACCCGCTGCCGTACAAGGACGTCTACACGATCGTCGACGGCATCAAGGGCTGGGGCCACTACGTCGGCACCTACTTGGCTTGGGGCGTCAACAACAACGGCTGGTGGGGAGAGGGCGAGATCAAGTTCTTTATGGACGGGGACTCTCAGTTCCCGACGATCGCCGGCACGGGGACGGAGGATTATTTCTGCGGTTCCTACGACTTCGACGCCAAGGCCCCGGACGGCACGATCCAGTACCACGAGTTCACGACGCCGTATACGGGGCTGCCGCAGGTCATCCGCGGCGACGGGCACTACCAGATCCAGCAGAGGTTCGGCCTCTACCGCTGGCACATCATGGATCCGATCCGCTTCGAGAAGGACCTGAAGGTGACGATCCAGGCGCTGGGCTGGATGTCGGGCGGACGCTACCTGCCGCTCCAGGACGACATCTCATCGGTCGCGTTCTGGTATCAGCAGGAGCCCCACGCCAAGTTCCCCAAGCTCCCGTCGAAGGATTACCTGGAGATCATCTGAGACCGGCCGGGATCCGGCCGCCGCAGAGCCTCAGTTCTCGCGGCCCTCGACTTCGTCCAGGACCGACTGGAAGTAGCGCTGCGTGGCGCCCGTCCGGACCTCGAAGGCCCGCTTCATGGCCTTGAGCTCGTTCACGAAGGGCTTGAAGTCCGAGGGATCGCTCCAGTTGGCCATGGTCAGGCGCTCGACGACCTCCTTGAGGCCCCGGGAGCCGATGATCTCGGCGAGCGACTCGGGCATACGTCCGCTCTCCTTGTCGCAGAAACGGACGACGCGGAAGAACAGCTTGCGCAGGACTTCCTGCTGATTGAGGATCTCCTGCTTGAGCAGGAAAAGTTCCTTGACCGAAGTCGTTTGGGTCAGCTGGGAATGGAGCTTATTGGCGCCCTCGATGATCTTGCCGATAGCAGCCATGAACGAATCGGCGTCGAGGAACGTGGCCGCCTCGGAGGCGAAGAAGGACAGCTCGATGCCGTTGTTCACGGGCTCGGTCTTGCGGTAGCGGGCCAGGGTCTCCAGAACGGAGGCGTCCTCGGAGGAGCCGGCGGCGGGGGCATCTGTTCCGGCCGCTTCGGCCTCGGGTTCTGCCTGGAGTTCGGCGGGCTCTTCCGCGGGCTCGGCCGCCGTCGCCGTCGAAGCCGGGCCGGGGATCTCGGCCCAGGCGGGGTCGCCCTCGGCGAATTCCACGTCGTCGCGGACGCCGTCATCTTCCAGGCCGATGAGCCCGAGGGAAGCGGCGAGCTCTTCGGCGGTCTCGGCGGCCGGGACGGATATTTCCGGCTCGGCCGCGGCGACGTCGGCCGAGGGGTCGTCGGTGTCGGAAGGCTCGGCCTGGCGCAGGGTGGCCAGCAGATCGCGGACCTTGCGCAGCTTGCTGATCTCCTCCGTCCAGTCCATACTCTCTTTGGCCTTGACGGTCGGCGTGGGGATCTGGGCGACGATGCCGGCGTATCCGGCCAGCTGCTCCTTGAGATTGACGTACTCGGACTCGGCCTTGACCCGGACCTTTTCGATCTCCTGGTTGAGTCCGCCGATCTTTTCGAGCTCGCCGCCGGCCAGGACCGCGGCATTTTCCATCATCTTCTGGTAGTTCACGGCGCGATCGAAATGTCCGCGCATCTCGCCCCGGAGGTGCTCTTCGGTCGACTGGAGCTCGGCCATGACCGTTTTGTGCTCCTCCAGGAATCCCCGGACCTGGGCGAATTCCTGGTTGACGGCGTCGATCCGCTTCTGCGCTTCCTCTTTTTCGCGGTTGATCCGCGCGACGAGGGACTGTTCGACCTCGCTCTTCTGGGCCGAGAAGATCTTGCTGACGCGCTTTTCGATATCGTCGAGGATGTTCAACTGGTCGACGGAGGTTTCGGGGTTGGGATTCATGTGGACTCTCCTTAAGCGTGGATGGGGGCCGGGGCGCTGTGGCCCTTTCCGTAAAGATGGTTGATGAGGACCAGGACTCCGGTCGGAATGCCGTGCTCGAATTCGACACCCATCTCGTAGAGGCCGTCCTCGACCATCCGGGTCCAGCGGACGTCGGCCCGGGCTTTGATGATCTGTTTGGATTTCGACAGGTAAAGCGTCATGCGGAGCGAGGTGCCGATCTCGAAGAACCGGTCGGTGACGATTCGCGCGCCGCCCAGGGAGATGTCTTTGGTCAGCGCGTTGATAATGCGCGCCTCGTCTGTGGGCGTGGGGCCGGAAAGCTCGATGGCCACCCGGTTCTCTTCGGTGATCCGCTTGTCTTTTCTGTTCTCGCGCATGGGCGCTCTCGTTTCGATCCACTCGCTCCAAGAAGTCTGGCGATTGCGACTACGGCCCGATATTAAACCCCCTAAAAAGAGCGTCCATCGCCGCTGGGGGTGAAAGGGGGGGGGAATATCCGTCCCCCCCCTGACATCAGAAAAGAGGGCCCCCCGGCGGGGCAACTTTATTCCGGAAGGCGCCTTGGCTATAATCCTCCACGGGCGGGAAAGGGCCGGCTGGGCCGGATCCTGAAGGAGAAGAGAGATGCAGCGCTTTTTAGATCGGAAAATGACGCGGATGGCGCTGGTATTGGCAGGGGCGGCCTTGACGGCGACAGCCTTGGCCGGGCCGGGGGCGCCGAAGATCCCCAAGGGCCTGGCCGGTCTCGGCGGGCGGTTCGACCTGGCCGGGGAGAGAAAGGCGGAAGTCCTCTATTTCATCCAGGAGACACGGTTCGTTCACCTTGGATTCGACGGCGAGAGGACGGGGATGGAGACCTACGCGTTCAAGGTGCGGTGCGTGCCGGCGGCGCTCTCCGGGAAAGGCGGCGACGAATATACGGTCCGCGAGTTCAGCATCAGGGCCGGGGAGGGGGAGGCGGAGACCATCCCCGAGCTGGCGGGCTGGTCCTATGTCTTCAAGCTCACCGACTCGGGACGGGACGAGAAGGGCCAGGTCCTGGGGATCCCGCATGCCCGGTTCGAGGGCCTGACCACGAGCGGCGGGGCGAAGCTCTCTACGGTCGCCGGTTACCCCATTTACAATAGCTTTATCGATTTCCACTCGTTCAACGACGTCTTTGCCCGGCCGGTCATGGGCGGAGGCGGTATTCAGGATCTGCGAACGATCGGGCAGGTGGTCCGCCACGCGTCGGCCTTCTCCGAGCCGCCGGTCAATCTGGGCGAGGGGATCAAGGCGGGTTCGGTCTTCCGCAACGGCGATATCAAGCTCGTCTTTAAGGGGATCGGCCTCGTCGACGGGGCGGCCTGCGCGGTCGTCGGTTACGATTCGGGGGAGAGCACCCTGAAGATGATCATGCCCATGGGTGCCGAAAAAGAGATCGTCACCGAGGGCGGATCGGAATACCTCGGAGATATTCACATCGACCTGGCGACGCGCTGGGTGCGGAAGGTAACGCTCGACGAGTTCGTGGTCACGGAGACCCGGCTTCCGGCGACGGGTTCGCCTGCGGCGGGACAGAAGATCCCGAGCTATACGGTCCGACACCTCTTGACGCGATTGGTCAGCCGCGAGGAATTCGAAAGATAGATATAGATAGGGTGCGGGCGGTCAGAGGACCGGCACGAACGAGGCCACGCGGGCGGGGGCGGGCCGGCTGCCCTTGATGAAGATGGCCGCGTGGACGTATTTCCGGTCGGTCGGGTCCAAGGGCTCTTCGCCCTCATAGTCGTGCCAGCGGTCGACGAATTCGGCGCGCGGGATCTTGCCGCGGGAGCCGAGCAGGGACGGGTCCTCGAAATACAGATCCCCGGCGTCCATGGCCAGAAGCACCATGTAGTGGCCGTCGTCCCAGGTCTCCGTCCAGGGGATGCTGGCGCTCTCGCGCCAGGCCTGGAGGTCGACGATGACGGTCGTCCCGTCGGCAAGCGCGCGCTCCAGGTCGGCCAGTTCGAGCCCTTCGCGAATCTCCGCCGAGAGGCCGAATTCGCGGGCGACGCGGAGGATGTCGAGCGGGTGGGTGCCCGCCTCGGGTGTGCTGTGCAGGCGGGCGGCGAGACGGTCCTCGCGCTCGTCGATCCCCCAGTAGGAAAGGATCGCCTGGAGCGCGGCCGCCCCGCAGGTGTATCCCGTGCTCTGACGGACATCGGGGACAGCGTCGAACGGGGCCGGAGAGGGGGCGCTTTTGACTCCCGGGACGGGCAGGAGTGTTCCGGCGACCCAGCCCGCGGCGACGGCGAGGACGAGGAAGATTGCTTTCTTCATGAATGATCCCTTTTCTCGAGAAATTCGAGGACGTCCACGGGCGAGGCTGCGAGGACCCCGGCGCCGCTCGTTCGTAGCTCTTCGGCCGTGCGGAACCCCCAGAGGGCGCCGATAGGGAACATGCCGGCGGCCCGAGCCGTGCGCATGTCGATCGACGTGTCCCCGACGAAGGCGCAGTCGGCGGCGACGATGCCGAGCTCGGCCGCGATGGCCAGAGCAGCCGCGGGGTCTGGCTTGAGCGGGACGCCGGGCAGGGCGCCGCGGACGATGTCGAACCGGTGCGGGGCCAGGAGCTCGGAGGTCATCAGCTCCGTGAACACCTGGGCCTTGTTCGACAGAATGGCCGTTTTGATGCCATGCCGGGCCAGCCCGTCCAGGAGCTCCGGGATGCCGGCATAGGGGCGGCTGTGGATGCGCCAGACGCGCTCGTACTCGCGGCGATAATCCCGAATGATAGCGGCCATATCGACATCGCTCAGGGGAGGGCGGCCGCGAGCGGCGAAAACCTTTTGGACCAGCTCTTCGGCGCCCTCTCCGACAAGCTTTTTCATGTCTTCGATGCTGAAGGGGGCCAGGCCTCGGGTTCCGTAAACGCGGTTGGAGGCCTCGGTGATATCCTCGATCGTGTCGAGCAACGTCCCGTCGAGGTCGAAGATCACCGCCCTAATGGGGGACATGATACCTATTCCCCAATTCTTTGTCTGGTCCAACTCTCGTTTCCTCAGGGCCGATTCCTGTCGCCGGTCCCGAAATTGGGGAATAGGTATTGTGTCCCCGATTTATGGAGCTTGCTGAGGGCGGCGTAAACCTTCCAGGCGTGCGTGAGGCGGGTCCGATCCTCGGCGGTTATCTCGCGGCGGACCCTGGCCGGGACGCCGGCGGCGATGACTCCGGCGGGGATGACCATGCCTTCGGGGACGACGGCGCCGGCGGCCACGACGGAGCCGCGACCCACTTTCGCCCCCGAGAGGACCGTCGCGCCCATGGCGATCATGGCGTCCTCCTCGACCGTGCACGCGTGGAGAATCGCGCCGTGGCCGACCGTCACTCGCGCTCCGATGCGGCAGGGCATGTTCGCGTCGACGTGAACGACCGTCCCGTCTTGGATGCTGGTATCCTCGCCGATCTCGATCTCCGCGCCCTCCATGTCGGAGCGGAGGACGCAGTTGTACCAGATGCTGGCGCCCCGGCGGACGATGATCCGGCCGACCAGGACCGCCCCCGGCGCCACCCAAGCGCCGTCTTCGATAACCGGGGTCTCCAGCTTATCCGAGATGCCGTGCTCGCCCATGTCGATCTCTCCTTCGGGATTCGGACGCCGATTCTACCCCAAGACAGAATAAGAAACCAGAAGGGGTCAAACCTACGGCAGGGAGCGGATTCTGAGGAGCGACCATCAGCACCGCTCCGGAGCGACTCGGAGGAGAGGTGCTGGGAAATATCTGAGAAAGTTTAAAAGTTTAGGTTTGACCCCTTCTTTTCCCTTCTTTCTTCTTGCATTCTCGCGCCAGCCGTCCTATAATTCTTACCATTCCACTAGGATTTATTTTCCTCGGGTGGGAATTTCCCGATAATTGGAGGCTCACGTGTCCGCATCCGGAGGTTTCTCCGAAAACGCCCTCAAGATCCTTACGGCCCGCTACTTCCTGAAGGACGAGAAAGGGGAGCTCGTCGACAAGACCCCCGAAGACCTCTTCCGCCGCGTCGCGACGTATGTCGCCTCGGCCGAGAAGAACAAGGCCGCCCGCAAGAAATACGCCGAGTCCTTCCTGAGGATCATGGCCGACCGGGATTTTCTGCCCAACAGCCCGACCCTCACCGGCGCCGGCCGCGGCATGTGCCTGAGCGCCTGCTTCGTCCTGCCCATCGAAGATTCGCTGGACGCCATCTTCGAGACGGTCAAGAACGCGGCCCTCGTCCACAAGGAGGGCGGAGGCACCGGCTTCGATTTCAGCCGCCTCCGGCCCAAGGGCAGCTTCGTCCGCAAGACTCAGGGCGTCGCCTCCGGCCCGATCTCGTTCCTCAAGGTCATCGACGCCGCGACCGAGGCGGTCAAGCAGGGCGGCACCCGCCGCGGCGCCAACATGGGCATCCTCCGTGTCGACCACCCGGACATCGAAGAGTTCGTCCAGATGAAGCTCGACGGCAACTCGGCCGCGAACTTCAACATCTCCGTCGCCGTTACCGACGCCTTCATGGCCGCGCTCGAAGCGGGGGCCGAGTACGATCTCGTCGACCCGCATTTCGGCACCGTCGTCGGCCGCAAGGACGCCCGCAAGGTCTTCCAGCTCATCGTCGAGTCGGCCTGGGCGGTCGGCGATCCCGGCCTCATCTTCATCGACCGGATCAACGCCGCCAACCCCACCGCCGGCCTCGGCCTCATCCGGGCGACCAATCCCTGCGGCGAACAGCCGCTCCACGATTACGAGTCCTGCAACCTCGGCTCCATCAACCTGGCCAATTTCTTCGATCCCAAGTCCAAGGACCGCTTCGACTGGGACCGTTTCGCAGCCGTCATCCGCCTCGGCGTCCGCTTCCTCGACGACGTCATCGACGTCAACCGCTACCCGCTGCCCCAGATCGACAAAACGACCCGGGCCTCACGGCGCATCGGGCTCGGGGTCATGGGCTGGGCCGACCTGCTCCTCCGGATGAAGGTCCGCTACGACTCGCCCAAGGCCCTGGCCCTGGCCGACAAGATCGCCGCCTTCACCCGCGCCGAAGCGACCGCCGCCTCGCGCGATCTGGCCGTCGAGCGGGGCTCGTTCCCGGCCATCGCCCAGTCGGTCCACAAGGGCGGCAAGATGCGCAACGCCACCGTCTTCACCATCGCCCCGACCGGGACGATCTCGCGCATCGCCGGCTGCTCTTCCTCGATCGAGCCGGTGTTCGCCTTCGAGGTCGTCTCGAAGATCATCGATTCCGAGCTCAAGGACATCCATCCCCTTTACGCGGAATGGTTGGAGAAGAACCCGGGCAAGCCCCTGCCGGACTACTTCCGGACCGCCCACGAGATCGCGCCCGAATGGCACGTCAAAACCCAGGCGGCCTTCCAGAAACATGTC
>JADGNU010000137.1 GCA_017883305.1 Candidatus Aminicenantota bacterium
CTACGGCTTCAAGCAGCTGTCTCAGCTCATCAACAGCCAGAAGACCCTCTTCGACGTCCACTCCCGGGGCGAAGAGGGGGGCGGCGCGGCGATCTACATTCGCTTGCGCGAAAACGCGACTGCCGTCGGGTAGCGGTCAGCGCTCAGCGCGCTCTCTTATCCTTCTTGAGAAACGCGGTGAGGAGGAATCCGCCTCCGATCGCGAGCATCAGGATCCCCCAAATCAGGTTGAGGTTGTATCCCAGGGAGATCGCGTACATCTCCTTTTTCGTCAGCAGGCCGTAAACGGTCAAAAGGGCGCCGTAGGCGCTGAGAAGCCAGCCGATTGGCAGCTTGAGGTCGAGGACGTGGCCCTGGCTCATGCCCTTTTCCGCGACTGGGGTTTCGATCTTATCGTTCATGTTTCACTCCTGAATGTCCCTGCGGCGATCACCAGAAGATGACGTTGAGGATGATGGCGATGATGATGGCCAGGGTCCCCCAGACCGCAGGCCGGGCGTACCAACGGGCATCGGCCTTGGGCTTCGGCGTCAGCCCGAAGACGAGGCCGACGAGCTCCTTCGGATCCCGCTTGGCCGTGAACAGGCTGACCCCGATGGTGACGACGAAGTCGGCCAGCCAGGCCCAGATGGCCTGATAGAAATTGGCGGCCATGTCGCTGTGGTAGGTCAGGACGCCGGCCTTGTAGAGGATGAAATGACCGGCGGCCGTCAGGATGCCGACGAGAAGGCCCCAGAATCCGCCCCAGCCCGTGGCCTTCTTCCAGAACATGCCCAAGAGGAACGTGGCGAAGAGCGGTGCGTTGAAGAAGGAGAAGATGAGCTGCATGTAGTCCATCAGGTTGGGGAAGGACTGGGCAATGTAGGCCGTGCCGACGCTGATGGCGATGCCGAAGACGGTGGCGTATTTCCCCACCTTCAGGTAATGCGAGTCGGGCTGGCCCTTCTTGATATAGCTGCCGTAGATGTCGTAGGTCCAGATGGTGTTGAAGGCGGTGACGTTGCCGGCCATGCCCGACATGAAGCTGGCCAGGAGCGCCGTGATAGCCAGCCCCAGGAGGCCGTTGGGCAGGTAATGCTTCATCAGCAGGATGAGGGCCGAGTTGTAGTCGGCCGTGGGCAGGGCGGCTTGGCTGAACTCGGGCAGGACGAGCAGGGCGACGAGGCCGGGGATGACGACGATGAGGGGAACGAGCATCTTGGGGAAGGAGGCGATGATCGGGGTCATCCGGGCCGAGTTGAGGTTCTTCGAGGCCAGGGCGCGCTGGACGACCAGGAAGTCGGTCGTCCAGTAGCCGAACGAAAGGACGAAGCCGAGGCCCATGACGACGCCGAACCAGTCGACACCGAGAGGATTGTTGCTCGTGCCCAGGTACTTGACCGAATGGAGCAGGGTCTCCTGCAGCTTGGCCGCGAACCCGGCGAAGCCGCCCACTTCCTTGAGGCCGAGGAAGACGATGGGCAGGAGCCCGAGCCAGATGAGGAAGAACTGGATGACCTCGTTGTAGATCGAGGACGACAGTCCTCCCCAGAAGACGTAGAGGAGGACGACGACCGCGGCGAAGAGGATGCTCCCGGTGAGGGGCCAGCCCAGCATGATCTTGAAGAGCAGGGCCATGGCGTAGAGGCTGATGCCGCTCATGAGGACGGTCATGATGGCGAAGGAGATGGCGTTGAGGCCGCGGGTCGCCTCGTTGTAGCGGAGCTTGAGGTACTCGGGCACCGTCCGGACCTTGCTGCCGTAGTAGAAGGGCATCATGAAGATGCCCAGGAAGACCATGGCCGGGATGGCCCCGACCCAGTAGAAGTGGACCGTGGCGATGCCGTATTTCGCCGAATTGGCCACCATGCCGATGACCTCGAGGGCGCCGAGGTTGGCCGAGAGGAAGGCCAGGCCGGTGATCCAGCCGGGGAGCGAGCGGCCCGAGAGGAAGAAATCCTCGCCGGTCTTCATGTACTTCTTGAGCGAGTACCCGACGAGGACCATGACCAGGATGTAGCCGGCGATGATGGCGTAATCGACGGCGTTGAGGGTGATAACGGGGGCCATCGCACTCTCCTTTCGTCCGGGACGGAGGGGGTCCTTTTTCGCGAGGGAGCATAATTCACGCCCCGGGCGTTGTCAACGGCGATAGGGGACATGACCCCAAGGGACCTCGCGCCGTCGCGTCCGGGCGGCGCTGGGCCGCCCCTCTCCGTCGCGAGGTCTCTTTGGCACGCGTCGCCGCACTTGTTGTATAGTGACAATGATGTTTCGCTGAGTGCCGAATCGAGGAGAGGCTATGAGAAAACCGGTTTGGCGGACTAGCGCCCTCGGCGTATCGGTCATCGTCGCCGCCTTTTCCTTTTTCGCCTGCTCCAAGTCGCAGAAACCTCCCGTGTCCCTCGCGGAGCAACGGGCGGCAGGCGGCCCTATCGAGATCTCGCCTTCTGATACGATCGCCGAGCTCGTGGCCAAGGCGGCGCGGGTCGTTCCGTCCGAGCGGCAGCTCCGCTGGCAGGCGCTCGAGTTTCAGGCCTTCGTCCACTTCGGCATGAACACGTTCACCGACCGGGAGTGGGGAGAAGGGACCGAGGACCCGAAGCTCTTCAATCCGACGGACTTTGACGCCGGACAATGGGTCGAGGCGGTCCGAGCGGCAGGCATCCGAGGCCTCATCGTCACGGCCAAGCACCACGACGGCTTCTGCCTCTGGCCGAGCAAATTCACCGAGCACTCGGTCAGGAATTCCCCGTGGAAGAACGGGAAGGGCGATGTCGTCGGCGAGGTCGCCGCGGCCTGCAGAAAGGCCGGCTTGGCGTTTGGCGTCTACCTCTCGCCCTGGGACCGCCACGAGCCGTCCTACGGCGACTCACCCCGCTACGATGAGCACTTCAAGAACCAGCTCCGCGAGCTTCTGACACAGTACGGCGAGATCTCCGAGGTCTGGTTCGACGGCGCCTGCGGCGAAGGCCCCAACGGCAAGCGCCAGGTCTACGATTGGGCCGGATATTTTGCCCTGATCCGCGAGCTCCAACCGGGCGCTGTGATCTCGATCATGGGACCTGACTCCCGCTGGATCGGGAACGAGGCCGGAGTAACGCGGGAGAGCGAATGGAGCGTCATCCCGGTCGTCGGCTTCGACGACCTGCCCGACGAGACAAACCCCGGCGGCATCGCCCATCTCGACGCCCAGGCCAAGGACCTGGGCTCGTTCGGCCGGATCGCCGAAGTCGCCCGGCTCGGCGGGCGGCTCCTCTGGTATCCCGGTCAAGTCGACGTCTCCATCCGCCCGGGCTGGTTCTACCACGCGGCCGAGGACGACAAGGTCAAGACCCTCGACCAGCTCCTCGACATCTATGACACCTCGGTCGGCGGCAACGCCCAGCTCCTCCTCAACATCCCGCCCGACAAGCGCGGCCGCATCCCCGAGAACGACGTCCGCCGGCTCAAAGAGCTTGGAGACCGGATCAAGGCCGCGTTCGCCGAAAACCTTGCCGCGCAGGCTACAGCTTCGATGACCAATGTCGTGCGGGCCGTCCATAAAATCGGCCCGGCCCCAGTTGCCGGGTATGAAGGGGAGCCTGGCCATGTTCTTGAATGTGACCTAAAAGGTCCTAAGGTTTTTAATGTCGCCATGCTTAAGGAAGACCTCCGCGAGGGGCAGAGAATAGAAGCCTTTGCCTTTGATATTTGGGACGGAAAGGAATGGAAGGAGACGGCCACGGGAACGACCGTGGGCTGGAAGAAGCTTCTGCGTTTCCCAACGGTCGAATCCCCGAAGGTTCGGGTGCGTTTCTTGAGAACACGTGGCGGGAACTTTCTGTGGACGCCTGACCGGTTCGGCCTCTTTTTTGATCCCGGCAGGTGATCCGTCCATGGCCGGCCCGGGGTCTCTCTCCTGGACAAGAGGGACAGCCCCCTTCGGGGACAGTCCCCGCACGCCGCCCCTCCGGAATGCCCGTCCAAGGGCAGTCCCCATGGGGGTTGCCCGAATAAGCTTCCTACGAGGGTAGTCCCTATTTGCTGTTGCTGACGAAGGCGACCTTCTTGCTGTCCGGTGACCACGAAGGGACGTTGATCGTGCCTTGCCCGCCATAAACGTAGGCGATGACCTTGGGCCCGCTTGAGCCGTCTGTCGGCATCATTCGGATATAGACTCGCTTATAGAATGGATGGTCGTCCGCCGCGACGTCCTTCCCGAACGATAAGAAGACGATCCGCCGGCCGTCGGGAGAGACGTGGGGGAACCAGTCGTGGAATTCTCCTGAGGTCACAGGTTCCTGGCCGCTCCCGTCCGGGGCCATCCGCCAGATCCTCATGTCGCCCGTCCTGGCGGAATTGAAATAGATGAAGCGGCCGTCCGGCGTGTATTCCGGTCCGTCGTCGAGGCCCGGGGCATCGGTCAGCCGGACCTCGTCTCCGCCTTTGACCGGGATCCTATAGACATCGAAATTCTCGCCCCTGCCGCCTGTGTAGACGAGGAACCTCCCGTCCGGCGACCAGCCGTGGAGATACGACGGCGCTTTCGTTGTGACCCGTCTCGGGGCCCCGCCTTTGACAGGCAGCGTGGAGATGATCGATTCGCCCACATCGACGGCGCTTTGGTGGCTGATGCCGAGCCGCTTCCCGTCGAACGACAGGACATGGTCGTTGTTGTTGGACGTGGCCGCTCCCGTGTCGATCTTCGAGGCCTTCCCCGTGGCCAGTTCGAAGCGATAGAGAAGGCCGTCGGCGTTATAGATCAGGAAGCGTCCGTCCCTCGTCCAGTTGGGCGCCTGGATCGGCCGGTCCGAGCGGAGCACGGCCGTGCGCTTGCCCGTGTCAACGTCCAGGAGCTCGATTGTCCCGCCGATGGTATCCTGATACGGGACGAAATTCTCCGCCGCCGGGATGGTGACGCGGACATTCGTGAAGGTGGCCTTCTCTACGACCTCGGCGTTGTGTGAGCAGACGAAGAGGCCGACGAGGATCTCGTCCCCGAGGCCGATGCCCTCGATGCGTTCGCTCGCATACGGCTCGCCGAAGCGGGCCGCCGACATGATAAAGGCGCCGCCCCTGCGCTCGAGCTGGATCTGGTCGGCGCCGGAGAAGGGGAGCTTGATCTCCTCCGTATCCGTGCCAGGCGTCCTCCGGTACTGGAGCGAGGTCAGCCCGTCGCCGTGGACGACGGCGCTGGCATGAGCCGATCCGGGGTCCATGGTCGAGCGGGCCATCCAGCCGATCTTGCGATGAGCCTCGACGCCTTGACCCGCGAACCCGACCCTGGCGCTGACGATGAAGTCGCCCTTGAGGCGCTTCCACACAAAGAACCCCTCGTCCGTCGCGAACCACATGTTGGCCCCGCCGCCTTCGATGATCAGGGCCCCGGCCGCGGGGTCCTCGACGACCGCACCGGACTTCAGGACGGCCCCGATATCGGCGTGCCCGTCGAAGAGGGCCAGGGGCTTTTCCAGAGTCGGGGCCGGCGGCCGGGGAGCCTGACGGCAGCTTGCGACGTTGCCGGCAAGCGCCGCCAGAGCGATTGCAAGGAAGAGGCGTCCGGAAGTGATGGGAGAATGGCTGTGCATGGCCGCATGATAGACGCCCTCACGCCCTCCGGTCAAGCGCCTCTCGGGACCGGCGGGAAGAGATGTCCGCGAAGCGATTCTCGGAATTAGTTATGAACCTCCCGGCCCGTTTGGCGTATAATATCGCGGAAACCCGCACGCGGGTTTTCTCATATTTCTGTTCGTTCAAGGGAGGCCGGCATGCTCCGAGACATCATCAAGAAAGAGATCCTGGACAACATCACCAGCCCGAAATTCGTCTTCACTTTTCTGCTCTGCACCATCCTCATCCTGCTGTCCGTCTACACCGGCGTCGCCAACTACCGGGCCGAGAAGAAGGAGTACACGGCCTCGCTGGCCCTCAACAAGAAGAATATGGAGGCCCAGCCGAACTACCAGTCGCTGGCCGGTGTGGGCATCAAGATCAGCAAGCCGCCCCAGGTCCTGGGGACCGTCGTCACGGGCATCGAAGAGGCCGTGGGCCGCGTCGCCCCGGTCAACATCGCCGCCGATCCGAACCTGATCGAGTCCAAATACAGCAGCAACCCCGTCTTCGCCGTGTTCGGCGAGCTCGACCTGATGTTCATCGTCAAGATCGTCCTCAGCCTCTTCGCCATCCTCTTCACCTACGACGCCATCGTCGGCGAGAAGGAAAAGGGGACGCTGAAGCTGGCCCTGTCGAACGACGTACCCCGAGACCGGCTCATCCTGGGCAAGGCCATCGGCGGCTACATCAGCCTCCTCCTGCCGCTCCTCGTCCCGCTCCTGCTCAGCCTGCTCTTCCTCCTGATCGTGCCGGATGTCTCGCTCGCCGGGCAGGACTGGGCCCGTTTGATGTTCATCTTCCTGATGTTCTTCCTTTACCTTTCGGCCTTCTTCACCCTGGGCTTGTTCGTCTCGGCCCGGACCTCGCGGTCCTCGACGAGCTTCCTCGTCCTCCTCTTCGCCTGGGTCATCATCGTCATGGTCATCCCCAAGGCCGCGGTCATCACCGCCGGCCAGCTCAAGCCGATCCCGTCGGTCCACGAGATCACGGCCAAGAAGGACGCCTTCCTCCAGCAGGTCCAGAGCGAGGGCCAGAAGGGGGTCCTCGAGTGGATCAAGAAAAATCAGGCCGATGCGGCCAAGGACGTCAAGGCCTATCAGGAAAGATTCCGCCAGTACATCCAGGATTACCAGCAGGAGCTGACCTCGAAGATCGACGAGAACAACGCCGCGATCGAGCGGGATTATCAGCAAAAAAGAAGGGCTCAGCAGAATCTGGCCATCAATCTCTCCCGGATCTCGCCGGCCTCGGCCCTGACCTTCGGCTCGATGACCATGGCCCGCACCGGGGTCGACGAGTTCGACCGCTTCCTGGCCTCGGTCCGGGCCTACAAGCCAATCTATACGAAATGGATCAACTCCAAGCTCGGCGCGAGCATCAACTTCCAGACCGGCGAGCAGGCCAAGATCAGCATCGACGACATGCCCCAGTTCGTCTACGAGCCCCAATGGCTGAGCCGGTCGCTGGCCCAGACCATCCCCGACTTCGCCCTGCTCCTGGTCATGATCATCGTCTTTTTCGTCGGCGCCTACATCTCGTTCCTGCACTACGACGTCCGTTAAGGAGGACCCCATGCTCGAAGCCATCGAACTAACCAAGCGTTACGAGGACGGCGAACTGGCCCTCGACGGACTGACCTTCAAGGTCGAGCCGGGCGAGATCTTCTGCATGTTCGGAGCCAACGGCGCCGGCAAGACGACGACCATCAACCTCTTCCTGAACTTCATCCCGCCGACGTCCGGGACGGCCCTCATCGAAGGGATCGACGTGGCCAAGGACCCGCTCAAGGCCAAGCGCCACGTTTCCTTCGTCTCCGAGAACGTCATGCTCTACGGCAACTTCACGGCCATCCAGAACCTCGACTATTTCAGCAAGCTGGCCGGCAAGCGGAACCTGTCCAAGAAGGATTACGCCGAAGTCCTCGGCCGCGTCGGCCTGCAGAAGGAGGCCTTCGACCGCCGGATCAAGAACTTCTCCAAGGGCATGCGCCAGAAGCTCGGCATCGCCATCGCCCTGGTCAAGGACGCGCCGAACGTCCTTCTCGACGAGCCGACCTCGGGCCTCGACCCGCAGTCGGGCCGGGAGTTCCTGGAGATCCTGGTTCAGATGCGCGACAAGGGCAAGTCCGTGTTCATGTCGACCCACGACATCTTCCG
>JADGNU010000138.1 GCA_017883305.1 Candidatus Aminicenantota bacterium
AGCGCCCCGCCGCCGGCGAGATGCCGGAGCGAGTCTCTGAAGGCTTGCGAACGGCCGCGGGTCGTGCTCGGCGCAAAAATGAATCGTTCGCGCGCGGCAGGGAAGGCCCGGGTGAAGCCGACATCCGAAATCACGAGCTTGAGATCCATCCTGGGGATGGACGCCATGAGGGCCAGGGAATCGTACGCGCCGGGGTGGTTGGAGGCGACGACGACGGGCCCTTCCTTGGGAATGCGCCCGTCCCCCCAGACGACGAGCTCGAGCCCGAAATCACGCAGGATCGAGGCGGCGCCGCCGGGAAGCCCCGACGTCCGGATCTCGTCGTCGGCGCGGGCCATGATCCGGGCGAAGCGGCGTGCGGGGAGCCGGAAGAGAGGGCCGATCAAACGGCGCGCCGCGCCCGACGGAGAAGCCCCCAAGGCGCGGACGATCTCGTCGACGATCCTCTCCCTGAACGTTGAGATGGACTGCCGGTCGGATTCGGGGACCATGGTTTTCGAGCGGGGGGTGCGCTCGGGAAGGACTATAGGTCCGGCCGCCGGCGGATGTCAATAACGGCCGGGCTCTTGCGAAGGGCCCTGCTTGTCTCCCTTGGTCTTCTCGCCCTCGGGCTTGGGCTTCTCCGGCTTCGCCCACTTGCCGGGCTTCCAGACCCAGCGGGCGCCGACCTGCACCCAAGTCCCAGGGACCCAGACCCGGTTCTTCTTGGCCTTGACCCAGCGCCCGTCGACCCATTCGTAATTGACGCCGGCCCATTTCCAATAGCCGGGGACCCAGACGTGGTTCGGGCCCGGCTGGAGGGTCGGAGCCTCGACCCGGTGCGGGGGAGGGCCGACCCGGGGCTGGGCGATGGCCAAGCCGGACAGGGCCATGAGGAAAAGGGCGCCCAAGAGGGCCAAAGCGGTCTTCCTCATCGTTTCCTCCACACTTTTAGTCGGTGAAGGGGAGGAAAAATGGCTACTTGCTCGAGTTGATGACCTCGAGGACCTTCATCAGGTAGTCGTAGCCCGGCCGGTCGACGGTGTTCTGGCCGAGGTATTTGAACTGGAGGATGCCGTTGGCGTCGATAATGTAAACACTCGGGATGTTCTGGTCGACCTTGCTGCCGCTCCACTCGTTGCGGAAGAGATCCAGCTTCTTCGAGAGCGTCCGTTCGCCGTCGATGAGGATCGGGAAGGGGGCCAGGATCGTGCCCTTCTCGACCGAGTAATCGTTGGGGAAGAGCTGGCGGAAGCGCTCCATGCGGGCTTTGGCTTTTTCGTCGAGCTTGGACGGGTCGTCCGGGTTCTTCGTTGCCCGGACCGTTTCGAGCTGGCCCGGCAGGGCCTCGAGCCAGGTCTTGACGACGTCGCGGGTATAGGGGAAGACGACCAGGATCTCGACGTTGTACTTCTCCTGGATCTTCTTGGCCTTTTCAAGCTCGGCCAGCTCGACGTAGCGATAGTTGCAGATCGTGCACCAGTAATTCTCGGCCGCGTAGCCGCGGGGGAAGAGGATGAGGACGTTCTTGCCCCGGAGAGAGGACAGGGTCAGCGACCCGCCCTGATAGACGGGGAGCGTGAAGTCCGCCATGGGCTGCCCGACGAAGGCCGGCTGGGGCCGGAGCTCGGGGTTCTGGGCCGGGACCGCGGGCTGAGCGGGCCTTGCGGGCTGCGCCTGCTGGGCGGGCTGGGCCTGCTGGACTAGGCTGAAGCCGGCCCCTGCCGGCCTGGGCTTGAGCACGACCTGCGCCGCAATCTGTCCCCGGAAGAGGATGATGATGGCGGCGATGGCCAGAATGGTCAGAACGCCTACAAGGATGGCGGCTTTTTTCTTGTTGATCATGGGCGGGGCTCCTTCAGCGATATGCTCCTATTAGAGACGACCCGCCTAGCGGAGTCAAGTTCAATGGGGTTCAAGTTCAATGGGGTCGGACCACAGGAATAAGAATAATATCAATCACATAGACTCGATTTTAAGCCGATTTAAGGCTTAAAACCGGTGTTTTTGATGGCAAAAACGCGAATTTCAGCCCTTGATCCGGTATTCTTTGAACTGGGTGCCGCGGTATTTGTCCATGAGGAAGAGCCGGTCGCCGTAGATGAAGACGCCGTCGACGAAGAAATCGAGCGGCATAGAGCCCAGAAGCGCGCCGTCGGCGTCGAAGACCTCGAGCTTGTAGGCATCGGTCTTCCGCAGCTCCGTATCGCCCTGGACCTGATAGCCGATCGTCCGGCCACCGCCGGAGGACATGGTCATGCTGACGGACGTTCCGACCTGCTCCTCCTTTCTGAGCTGGCGGGTCATGCCGACGACCCAGATCCGTCCCTTGGCGTCGACGGCGACCCCGGTGGCGCAGCGGTTCAGATCGGGCATCCGGATGGATACGCCTCCGCCCTGACGTTCGATCTTCCCTTTTTCCTTGATCTCCATGGAGTAGGGGAGGTCGCGGTCGGCCCGCCATAGCAGGCGGCCGTCGGCCGCGTACTTTTCAATCCGGTTCTGGACCGGGAAGACGAGATAGACCTGACCGGCGCCGTCGACCGTCATGATGACCTCGTTGGCGGCGTTGTTGACGAGCTCGTCGTCGAAGTCGCGCGGCTCGCCGAACTCGCGGAGTGTTTTGCCATCGCCGTCGAGGACCTTGACCAGCTTCGGCAGCGCCGCGGGCTTCTTCTCATCGGGATTATTCATGATGAAGCGCATCCGGGGCGCCCCGGTCACGATCTCTCCTGGTCTCCCCAGAAAAACGGGGCCCCGACCGACGAGGAGCGGGTCACCCTGCTCGAGACCCTTGATCGTCTTGTGATCCTTGCCGTCCGCTGTCAGGACCTCGATGCGTTGGTTGTTGGGGTCGGAAACATAGAGGAAGCCCCGGGCGTCGACGGCCAGCCAGGCCGGATAGTAGAATTCGCCGGGCCCCTGGCCCTGGCGGCCATAAGAAGCCAGGTACTTGCCGTCGGGTCCGAACTTCTGAACGCGATGGTTGCCCGTGTCGAGGACGTAAAGATTGCCGGCGCCGTCGACGACGATGATCGACGGCATGTAGAAAGCGACGTTCTCGTCGGCCGTGTCGACGTCGCCGAGCGTGCGGACGGGCTCGAGCGTCACCTTGGGGGACTTCCCCCAGGCGCCCGGGCCGGAATTGTGAACGACCTTGACGCCGTTCACGGTTTCGGTCTTCTGACCGGCGAAGGCCAGCGTCGCGGCCAAAGCGAATGCGATGACGATCAGGGCGGCCCTCGTTCTCATGCGTTTTTCTCCTTGTCTTGCTAACCGATTATATTCCGAAACCGTTGCCCATGATCATTTGAACGCAGCGGGGGAATTCAATATAGTGTCGGCGAAGACGCGCCGGGAGGAGGAGAAGATGGACGACCGAGAGACGCTCGAGCTTCTGCGGGCCATGGTCAAGGCTCCGAGCTACCCGGGCGTGCCGCGGCAGGAAGAAGCGATGGCGCGCGTGCTCGACGCCTATCTTCGCCGGCACGGCATCCCCGGCAAGCTTGCCGAGGTTCGTGAAGGCCGGCCGAATCTCATCGCGACGCTCGAAGGTCGCGGCCCTGGCCCCCATCTCCTGCTCTGCGGCCACATGGACACCGTCCCTCCCAACGCCGGATCATCCTTCGACTTCTTCTCCGCCAAGGTCGAGAACGGCCGCATGTCCGGACGCGGCACCGTGGACATGAAGGGTGCCCTGGCGGCCATGGCCGCCGCCCTCGTCGATATCCGCGAGTCGGGCGGGATCGCCGCCGGCAAGGTCACACTGGCTGCGGTCATCGACGAAGAGATGGAAAGCCTCGGGGCCGAGGCGCTCATCCGGAGCGGCTTCAAGGCGGACGGGGCGATCATCGGCGAGCCGACGGAGAACCGCGTGGCCATCGGCCACAAAGGGCTCGAGTGGCTCGAAGTGAGATTCACCGGCAAGGCGGTCCACGGCAGCATGCGCGAAGAGGGCATCGACGCCATTTCGGCCGCGGCCCACTTCGTCTCACTCGTCGAGAAGGACCTCATCCCAGGGTTCGAGAGGCGGCGGGACCCCGTCCTGGGCCTCCCGGCCCTCAACTTGGGCACGATCCGGGGAGGCCAGCAACCGAGCATGGTCGCGGACGACTGCCGCATCCAGCTCGACCGGCGCTGGGTGACGACAGAGACGATTGAGCAGGTCTTCGACGACATCGAAGGGCTCCTCGCGCAGGTCCGCGCGGCCCGGCCCGGCCTGAAGACACACCTGGAGCGAATGCCGGAAGGCATGGCCACGATGCTCCACGGACCTCTCGTCATCGACCCCGGACACCTTCTCGTGCGCGCTGCCCAGCAAGCGCTCGAAGACGTGGGGCAGCGCGATTCGCCGCTGACCGTCTTCCCGGCCTGGACCGACGGCGCCCTCATTTCGCGGGAGGCCGGCATCCCAACGATCATCTGGGGCCCTGGTGAGCTCAAGCTGGCCCACTCGGCCGAGGAGAGCGTCCCCGTCGAGGACATCTTCCTCGCGGCGCGGCTCTATGCCGCGGCCGCCCGGCGCTTCACGGCCGCGCCCTGAAACGATGAAGCTCCGCGTCCCTCACACCTACGTCCTGCTCATCGGGCTCATCGCCCTGGCCGCCGCTCTGACCTGGATCATTCCGGCCGGGAGCTATGACCGCGTGCTCAAAGACGGGCGCGAACTCGTCGACCCGCTCTCCTATCACTCCGTCGCGGCCCGGCCGGCCGGGCCCGGCGCGTTCTTCCTCGCCTTCCCCCGGGGCCTGCTCGAGATCGCCCCGATCGTCTTCTACATCTTCATCATCGGCGGCGCGTTCGGCGTCCTCAACAGGACCGGCATGATCCAGGCCGGCGTCCGGGCCCTCGTCCGGCGGCTCGGCGGACGGAAGGCGCTCATCGTGCCGCTCCTCACGATCGTCTTCGCCGTCGGCGGCGGGACGATCGGCATCGCCGAAGAGACGCTCGTTTTTCTGCCGGCGCTCCTCCTTCTCGCCCGGTCCCTCGGCTACGATTCCCTAACGGCCGGCGGCATCGCCCTCGTCGGGGCCAACGCCGGCTTCGCCGCGGCCTTCATGAATCCGTTCACCGTCGGCGTCGCCCAAGGCATCGTCGGGCTGCCGCTCTTCTCGGGAATGGGATTCCGGCTCGGTCTATGGGCGCTGATGACGGCCGTCACCGTCGTCTTCTTGGCCCGCTATGCCCGGCGGGTCGCGGCCAGACCGGAGATCAGCCGCATGTATGAATTCGACAAGACGCGCGAGCCCCTGCCCGGAGCGGACGACGCCGGGCCCTTTACCGCCAAGCATTCCCTCGTTCTGGGCCTCGTCGCGGCCGCCCTCGTCATCCTCGTCGTCGGCGCCATCCGCTGGCACTGGGGGATCCTCGAGCTCGCCGGCCTTTTCTTCGGGCTGGCCATCGCTTCCGGCCCGCTCGGCGGACTGCCGGCCGACGAGACCGCCAAGGCTTTCATCCAGGGGGCGTCTGATATCACCTACGCCGCCCTCATCGTTGGCCTGGCCCGCGGAACGCTCGTCGTCCTGCGTGACGCCAACGTCATCGACACGATCACGCACGCGCTGGCGGCGACTCTCAGGGGTCTGCCCTCCACGCTGAGCGCCGTCGGCATCTATCTCGCTCAGAACTTGCTCCACTTCGTCGTGCCGTCGGGGAGCGGGCAAGCGGCCGTCTCCATGCCCGTCCTGGCGCCGCTCGGCGATCTTGTCGGCGTGACGCGGCAGACCAACGTCCTGGCCTACCAGCTGGGCAACGGCTTGACCAACGTCTTCATCCCGACTCAGGGCTATTTCATGGCGGCGTTGGGCATCCTGCGCATCCCCTGGACGAAGTGGGTCCGCTGGCTCCTGCCGCTTCTCGTGATCTGGCTCGTCATCGGCTGCGGGGCGGTCATCCTGGCCAACGCCATTCACCTCGGGCCGTTCTAGATTCATGGTACAATTCTCTTGGAGCGCTCGCTGATCGGCCGCGGAGGCTTTTATGAAGCATGAATACCAGACCCTGATCGTACTGGCGGGATTGACGGGTTTGGCCGCGCAATTCGGCTGCGGCCGCGAGGATCTCCGGACCGAGATCGTCAAATGGCAGGACGGGAAGGCGGCCGCGGTCTCTTTGACCTATGACGACAACAGCGCCAACCAGTTCCGCGTCGCCGTGCCCCTGATGAGGCGGTTCGACTTTCCGGCGACGTTCCATGTCATCACGGGCGAGATCGAGGGGTCGCGCTACCAGGGGGCCTTCATCGGGCGTCCCATCCAAGATGTCGTCCGGGAGACGGCGCGCATCGCCACCGGGCCGGGCAACTTCTTCGAACGCGCTTCGGCCATCGGGAGGCTCGGATTTACAGGCGGCTTCGATTATCACCTTCGTGCCGGCGAGCTTTTCGAGGACGGCAAGATCAACGAGGCATACAGGCTGATCGACGAGGCCTTCGCGAAAGTCCGGGCCGGCCTCCTCAGACGGGAACCGGTGTCTCCGGCGGGCCCCGGCGATCATCGCCTGAATTGGGATGACCTGAAGGCCCTGGCGACCCAAGGATTCGAGTTCTCGAGCCATACCATCACCCACCCGCGCCTGGCGGTCCTCGACGATGCCAACCTGGATTACGAGCTCGAGAAGAGCCGCGAGGACATCCTCGACCATCTCGGCCCCAAGCACACGTTTACGATCGAGTGCCCGTTCGGCACTGAGGACGAGCGTGTCGTCCGGCATGCCCTGGCACTCTATCCCGCTTCGCGAAATCGCCTGCCCGAGCCTTTCCTAGAAGAGCTCGACCGCTCGAGCGACAAAGACCCTGCCATATCATCCAAAGAATATGTCCAATGGCAGCGCGGCGCCTTGACGGCGACTCCCATGAGCCAGATGAAGGGCTGGGTCGATACCGTCGCCGGCCGCGACAACATCTGGCTCGTCCTCGTCTTTCATGGCGTCGACGGCATCGGCTGGGAGCCGAAAACCGGCGCCGAGCTCGAGGAGTACTTCGGCTACATCAAGTCTCTCGAAAGCCGCATCTGGGTGGCGACCTTCCAGGACGTGACGAAATATATGCGCGAGCGGATGCAGGGGCGGGTGACGACGGTCCGGAAAGGGAAGGCGATCGAAGTCGACCTCCGCCACGATCTGTCGGCCGAGATCTACGACCTTCCGCTTACGCTGAGAACCGATGTGCCGTCCGGATGGCCTTCCGTGGGAGTGAGACAAGGGGACCGGACGGCGAACGTCAAGTCGGCCCGTGACAACCGGGGCCCGTACGTCACATATCAGGCCACGCCAAACGCCGGTCCAGTGACACTCACCAAGCGCCCGAACTGACCGGCCTCAGGGGCTCCAGCCCCGGAGCCAGTGCGCCCAACCCTCGCCATCCAACCCGAGATCAACTACCTCGTGACCGGCGAGTGGTGGGATATTATGGACGGAACCAACACTGAGGAGTTCACCTATCTCCACATCCCCGTGTTGCTCAGGGTCCGGCTTATGGAAGAGGGCAAGATCATTCCGGTCGTGTTCGCGGGCCCGGCCATAGGCTTTCTGCTAAAAGCCAGAGATCAAAACAAAGACGTCAAAGCGTTCTTCGATTCCACGGACTTCGGAGCGGACTTCGGCGTGGGAGCCGAGATGGCGGCCGGCAATATGAAGGTCCTGTTCGATCTGCGCTATTATCTGGGCCTGAAAAATGTTTGGGGAGGCCCGAGCTTCAGCATGTACAACAGGAGCTTTATCTTCACGG
>JADGNU010000139.1 GCA_017883305.1 Candidatus Aminicenantota bacterium
TTGTTGCACCACCGTCTGAGGGCGATGTGGGAGCAAGCCGACGGGCCCAGGCCGAGGTAGGGATCATAACGCCAATACTTGAGGTTGTGGCGGCACTCTTGACCCGGACGGGCGAAGTTCGAGATCTCGTATTGACGGAGGCCGGCCCCCTCGAGGGCCTGACGCATCCGCTGGTAGTGGTCGACGGCGGCGTCTTCGTCGACCGGCCGGCGGTCCAGGACTTTGGCGAAAGGCAACCCCTCGACGTTCTCCAGGAAATAGACGGAAACGTGGTCCGGCGCGAGGTCGAGGAGAGCTTCGAGGGTGCGGCCGACGGTTTCATCCGTCTCCCCGGGGACACCGATCATGAGGTCGATGGCCAAGGCGTCGAAGCCCGATCCGCGGGCCGAGCGGCAAAATCGAAGAGCTTGCGCCGCCGAATACGGCCGCTCGAGCGTTCGCAGGACGTCATCGTCGAAAGATTGGACCCCGACGCTCAGGCGGGTGACTCCCGCCTCGCGCCAGCCCCGCAGATGGTCGTCTCCGCCGGACCGGGGATTGGCCTCGAGCGTGAATTCCGCGATCTCCAGCGGAAAACGGTCCAGGGCCAAGCGGCGGATGGCATCGACATCATCGGGCGCGAGCAGGGACGGCGTTCCGCCGCCGATATAGAGCGTGTCGAACCTCAGATCGCCGGCAGTGGCCGCAGCCGCCTCCTTCTCGAGGCCGGCCCGCCAGGACCGGATCCCGGAGTCGGACCACGGGAGACTATAAAAGTGGCAGTAAGGACACTTGGCCGCGCAAAATGGGTAGTGGATGTAGATCCCGGCAAGTGAGGATCGCCCCGGCGGGTGTCCCGGAAGACCGTCCGGTTCCCTCAGGTCCTTTCCTCGTAGCCGATGGCCGCGTAATAGATGGCCCGGTCGAAGAATACGAGGACACGGCGCTGGAGATCCATGGCCTGGTAGAGATCCAAAGCGGTGTCGAGCAGCCCCGCCGCTTGGATCTTCGTCCATAAGAGACGCCGGATGTGGCAGAGCGACAGCACGATCTCAGAGAACGGGAAACCTTCGCGCCGGCGCTGGCGGCCCAATGCCGTCCAGTAGCTCCTCACTTCTTCCTTGGTCGCCTCGCGGGAGACCCACTTGCCGAGCTGGCTATAGACGCGGAAGGCCCTCTTGTAGATCTCCTTCTGATCGAACCCCTGGTAGCTCGGCATCCGCGGATCGCGGCGGATGTCCTCGACGTAGTTGGTGGTCAACTCGTCGGCATTGCGCTCGATGAGGTCGACCAGTTTCCGGGAAGCGGTGTTCTCAAAAAAGACGTCCTCACCTGAGTCCATCACGATAACCCCTACCTCTGCCTAGAAAACTAGCACGGCGCTGGGGGTTTGTCAATAAAACCCCGTTCCGCCTGCGAACGGGGGTGAATTCGTCGAGTCGAGAGGATTCCCGGATCACTTCTTCTTCATCGGACAATCGGCGCAACAGGCCGATTCGGACATCTTGTCGGTGCCCGCGCCCGCCATCCCCTTGGCCGGAGCTTCTTTCATCTTCTTCATCATGGCCATGTGCTCGGCCATGTGGACCTGGATGGCCTTGACGACCTCGGGATCCTTCGAGGTGACCTTGAGAACGGCTCCGTCATTGGTGTTCTCGACGGCCATCTCGATCTTATCGCCATAGAGACCGAAGAGCTGGCCCATGCCCGGGGCCATCATGCCGCGGCCCCGCATCATGCCCATGCGGCCCATCTGGCCACCCATCATCGGGCAGAGGGGCATGCCTTCACGCCTCATCATGCCCGCCTGGCCGGCCATCTGGCCACCCATCGGCATCTTCTCGCCCACCTGGCCCATGTGGCCCATCTGCCCGGCCATGGCCCCTTCACCCTTCGCCTTGGCCAGGTACTTCTCGGGCTCCTTGGCGAAAGCCTCCTTGCAGCCGGTGCTGCAGAAGTAATATGTCATGCCCTTGTAATCGAAAGTGGCCTTGGCGTTGGCCTTGACGACGGTCATGCCGCAGACCGGGTCGACGGCCTTGTCGGCGCTGATCTGCTGGGCCATGACGCCCAGGACGAGGATAAAGGCCAGAGCGGCCAGGAGAGCGATCGAGCGGATATTCTTGTTCATTCCGGACCTCCTTGAGTAGTCCTATCTATTGTATCTGAAGGCCCGGAAAATGGCAATTTCAGGCTGGGGCTATTTCCCTTTGATGATGGCCACGATCGCGTCCAGGGCCCGGGGATCGTCGGATTCGCCCATCCAGAAAACGGCCTTTTTGCGGATGCGCGGATCGGCATGGGTCTTGGCCACCTTGATGAGGGCGTCGAGACCCCCATTCTCGGGCAGCTCGGACAAAGCGAAGAGCGCTTGTTCCTGGATTTCGAGGTCGCCGTCCTTGATGGCGATCTCTTCCAGGACCTTGCCGGACTTCTCCGAGGCCATCTGGCCGAGCCAGAACACGGCCTGCTTCCGGACATCCTTCTTTTCCGCGTCCCGCGCCAGGGTGATCAGCTCGTCGACCGCCGCGGGGAGCTCGACCTGGCTGATCCCGAAAACGGCCCCTTCGCGCACCTCTTCCGACCGGTCGGCGCGGGCCGCCTTGGCCAGGAGGCGCAATCCGTCGGGGTCGTTCAATTGACTGATCCAGAAAGCCGCGTCCTTGCGCAGTCCGTCAGGGTCCGAGCTCGAAAGGACGCCCTCCAGAAAGGGCAGGGCGAGCTTGGGCGAGCCGTGACAGCCGGCGGCGGCGATCAGGTTCTCGCGAACGTCCTCGCCCCGGTTGCGCCCATAAAGAGACTCGACGAGGGCGAGGCTCTGGTCCTCAGGCGCCTTGCCCAGCCAGAAGAGCGGCTCTCCCTCGAAATCGAAGCTCAGCTCGAGGTTGCTCATCTCGACTTCGGTCAGGACCGGCGTTGTCCCCGGCCCGAATTTGAGAAAGAAACCGAGTTCCTTGAGGACCTTCTTCTCCGGTTGTCCCGTGTGTTCGATCTTGTCGAGGGCGGCCGAGGCCGCCTTATGCAGGTCCCCCGGAGCGTTTTCGGTCAGGGCGGGACCCGTTTTCCCGGCTAAAATGTCGCGAATAGGGATGTCACGGCTCCCCCGGCTGGAATCAAAGGAGCCGATATGGGAGTTCTCGCCCATGAGCCTGTCGATGGCATAGCCGACCCAGAAGGCCTGGCCCGGCGCGGCCTTAGGCGCTTCGGCCAAGGCCCTATCGATCTTGGTCGCCAGCGGTCCCGACGCCGCCGACCGGTCGAGGACCTGGGAGGGCGGACGATAGCGGTCCGCCCCCGAGAGCGCCAGAAGGCCGGCCGCGGCAACGACCAGGGAAACGGCGATATGGAGCTTGCGCACTTTCTTTTTCCCTCTTTACAGGGCCGGGGTCTCGGACTTCTTCTCTAGGATCTCGAGCAGCGCCGCCTTGGCCTTGGGCGTCCCGATCTCCCCCAGCGCTTGGACGGCCGCCCGGCCCAACCGGGCGTCCTTGCCCTTGGCGACTTCGAGAAGCGCGGCGACGGCCTCGTCGCTCTTGGTCTGCCCCAGGGACATGACCGCCTGTTCTTTGAGCTCGCGGTCCGCATCGGTTTTCAGGATCTCGACGAGGGCCTTCACGGCCGCTTCGCCCTTTTCGTCGCCGATGGCCATCAGGACGGCCCGGCGCGCCCGAGGGGACTTGGCGTTCTTCATGACATTGAGGAGCGTTTGGGAGCCGGCCCCGCCCTCGATATCGCCCAGCGCGAAAACGGCCATCTCGGCCGTTTCGTCGTCGGTGCTCGTCAGGGCGATCTGGAGGAGGGTGTCTTTAGCCTCCGCCCCGCCATGCTGCCCCAGGGCCATCATGGCATTCCTCTTGAGCTCTTCGTCCTTGGCGGTGGCCAGATACTGCTTGAGAACGGCCACGGCTTCGGGCGTCTCGATCTCGGCGATCTGGAACAAGGCGGTCCGGGCCATGTCCTTGTCCGCTTCATTGAGCAAGACGTCCTTGAGCAAGGGCAGCGATTGGGTCTCGTCGCGGTCGGCCAGGGAGAAGAGGGCGGCTTCGCGGATCTCGCGGTCCTTGGCTTCTTTCATGATCCGGCGCAGGGCGTCGGTCGCCGGCTGGCCCTCGATGTCCTGGAGGGCGAAAGCCGCCGTGCGGGCCATCTCCTTGTCCGGGTCCGTCAAGGCGATCTGGGTGTAGAGCGAAACCAGGCCGGGATCGTCGGTATCGGCCAAGGCGAAAAGGGCGTTGCGCCGGAACTCGGCCGGGGCGTTGGAGGCCAGGATCTCCTTCAGGGTCTTGATCGCTTCGGGTCCGCCCCGGGAGCCGATGGCGAAGAGGGCGCTGCGGCGGACTTCCTCGTCCGGCTCGCGCATGGCGATGTCACGGAGCTTGGCCAGGGCCTCGGGCGACTCCATCTCTTCGAGCATGAAGACGATCTGGCTCTTGAGCTTGGCGCTCGACGCTTTGTCGTAGAGGCCGATGATCGTCTTGAGGGCGTCGGCGTCGCCCATGTCCTGCAGGGCGTAGAGGGCGGTCATCTTGACATCATCCTCGTCTTCGGCCTGGAAGGTCTTGATGATCGTCTCATATTCGGGCTTGCCGGTCTTGGCCAGGCCTTGGGCGAGGCGGATCATGTTGGACTTGGCATCGTCGGTCCAGTCGCTTTCCGGGTAATCGTCAATGAACTTCTGGTAGCACTTGAAGACGACCTCCGCGGACTGACCGAGCTTCTCCTGGGAGTAGCAGGACCAGAATCGGGCGTCGTCGACCCAGGCGCTCTTGGGGAACTGGCGGACGAGGTCGTCCATCGCCGCCTTGGCGGGCGACCATTTCTCTTCGAGGACGAGAGAGTACGCCTGTTTGTAGGCGATCGAATCTTTCTCCTGTCCGGCCGGGACTTCGGCCGCGAGGAGCGCGGCCTGCGCGAGTCCCGCCGCGAGGATCAGACCGAAGATGGCCCCGATGAACAGGCTGTTGCGTTTTCTCATGGTTTGTCTCCTTAAGCTTGGCTTTTCTTGACAGGGCTGGCGGCCCCGGCCGGCGAGGCCGGGCGAGAGCCGCCGCGGGCGTCGCGGGCCATGCGGTCGAGGTCGATCTTGAGAAAGATGCCCCCGCGGTCGACGCCCTGCTTGATGAGCTCGATGCCGTCGACATCCTGACCGGATTCGAGATTGGCGATCTGCATCATGATCACTTCGAGGTTAGCGACGAGTTCCCGGAGGCGCCGCTGACCGGGCTCGTTGAGCCCCTTGCGGATGGCCGCGGCCTCCGTGGCCAGCCCCCGGGAAACGGCCTTTTTCCGCCCCAGGTCGAGGGCATAGGCGTCCTCGGTCGCGGGGTCATAGTTGACCAGACCCAGGAGCAGGACCTTGGACCGCTCGACGAAATTCCCCGCCTGGACGACGGCGCCGGACTGGGCCGGCACGGACACGGCTGCAACGGTCCCCGCCGGCGCCGGGCCGGAGGGGCCGATCAAGCGGCTGCCGATCAGGATCCCGACGATGAGCAGTGCGGCCGCCCCCGCGGTCTGATAGGCCCATCTCGGCAGGCCGGAAAAGACGCGGCTGATCCGGGCCGCGAGCGACGGCCGGCGGCCCTCCTCGGTCTTTTCCCAGAGCATCCGCCGCGACAGTCTGTCCCAATAGCCGTTCCAGAATCCCGGGCCCGGGTCGACCCTTTCGCGCTTGTCCATCAGCTTGAGGGTCTCCCCGAGCGCCGCGTACTCCGTACGGCACTCCGGGCAGGCGTCGAGGTGACGTTCGAACGCCGCCTTGCCGGCCGGGGCGAGTTCGCCATAGAGGGCTTCGATCATGCCATCACGGCAGGTTTGACATTCATTCATGGGAGGTCTCCGCTTTGGAGATGAGGGCCGTCGTCCCGAGCTCCTTCTGGAGCTTGTGGACGGCCCGAAAAAGATAGCTCTTGACCGACCCGATGGACAGGCCGAGACAAGAGGCGATGTCTTTGAGCATGAGATCGTCGTAATGGCGGAGGAGGAAGACGGCCTTTTCCTGGGGCGAGACCTTTTCGAGGGCCCGGGCGATCCGGTCCTGGAGTTGGCTCGATTCCAGGGCCGCGCCGGGATCGGCGGCGCCGCGGCGGGGCAGCCCGGCGTCGGAGCCGATCGAGGACTCGATGAGCTCGTCGGCCACCGCTTCGGGCGCCGCGCCCTTACGCCTGAGGTGGTCGATCGAGGCGTTGTAGGTGATCCTGTAGAGCCAGGAGCTGAGCTTGGCGCCTTTCCGGAAGGTGGCAAAGGAGCGATAGACCTTGAGGAAGACCTCTTGCGAGATGTCCTCGGCATCCACGGGATTTCCGGCCATGTCCAGGGCCAGGTAGTAGACTTTCTTCTTAAAGCGCTCGACAAGCTCGTGGAAGGCCCTCTGGTCGCCCCGGGCCATGCCCTCGATGATCGCGTTTTCGTCCATAGGGTCCATTTCCGGCTTTCACAGCGTTAGACGGACGGACCGGCCGCGGGGTTGGCAGGCGCTCAAAAAATGGGGCAGGCCGGTCGGACGCTCAAACGATCCATGGCCGCCGGTGGGGATAGTCGAGCCGGCGGTTGGCCTCCTCGTCCCCAACGAATCTCTCGGCCTCCGGGTCCCAGGCGAGCTTGCGGCCGAGCTTCATGGCGATGTGGGTCATAACGCAGATCGTGTTGGAGCGATGGCCCACCTCAACGGGAGCGGCCGGGGCCTGCCGGCTGCGCACAGATTCGAGAAAGTTCTTCATGTGGTTGCCGCTCTGCACGAGCTTGACCGGGCCCTGGCCCGGCCTCCATTTCAGGATCTCCGGGTCCGAGGCCTTGATGGCGCCGCGCTCGACGAAAACCCAGCCGTCGTCGCCCTCGAAGCGGACGCCCGCCGGGTCGCCGGTCTCCATGACGAGGCGGACGCCGTTCGCGTAGACCGCCTCGGCCGTGAACTTGGTATGGACGTTGAACAGACCCCGGTCAGGGAATTCACCCTTGGCCTCGATCGTCACGGGGCCGGAGAGGTCGGTGCCGTTGCCCCACTGGGCGATGTCGACCATGTGCGATCCCCAGCCGGTGATCATGCCCAGGCAGTAGGGCTCGATCTGGAGCCAGCCGGGCCGCTCGTAGCTCTCCTGGGGATGGACGCGGTCCTCGGTGAAGGGGGCTTCGGCCGTCGGGCCCATCCAGGCGTCGTAGTCGAGGTTCGGCGGCACGGGCTCGGGCCTCGGGTCGCCGCGGCCCTGGTCCTCGGGCAGCCAAGCTCGGATCGTCCGGAGCTTGCCCAGCCGGCCATTGCGGGCCAGCTCGCAGGCCATCAGGAAATAAACAGAGGAGCGTTGCTGGGAGCCGACCTGAAGGACCCGCTTGTGCTTTTTCACCGCCGCGACGAGTTTGCGGCCTTCGGCGATCGAGTAGGTCAGGGGTTTTTCGAGATAGATGTCCTTGCCCGCGGCGGCCGCGGCGACGGCATGGGCCGCGTGCCAGAAATCGGGCGTGACGATGAGGACGCCGTCGATGTCCTTGCGGGCCAGGAGCGCGCGGAAATCATGGAAGGCTTTGACGCTCTTCGAGGCGTTCCGGCCCGTCTCGACCGCGTAGATCTTCTCGGCCAGCCACTGCGCGTCCTCGAGCCGGTGGGAATCGGCATCGCAGACGGCCGTGACCCTGGCCCCGGCCTCGAGGCCGCGATAGATGAGCTCCTGCATGTCGCCCTGGCCCTGCCGGCCGACGCCGATGCAGCCGAACTGGAGGGTGTCGCTCGG